>JALNXV010000117.1 GCA_023230175.1 Candidatus Cloacimonadota bacterium | reverse complement strand
TTGGCATTGCCGGTTACGGTGCTGGCTCTTGCCATCGAGGATTTCTGGCGCAAGCAGCAGACGTCCAAGCAGCTCATGACCTGGCAGTATTTCGTAGGACTTGCGATCATAGGAGCCGGGATTATCTTCTGGTTCTTCGCTGAGTCGGCTCAGACCATCTTCAAGATGATTGTCTGGCTGATAGTAATGGTGCTCACGGCAGCTATAGGCTTCATCTGGTTCAAGTACATCTACAAGGCTTCGCTTATGAGTGACTTCGAGAAGGAGCAGCTCAAGTGGAAGCATGTAAGACGCAAGTTCAAGAATGCAAGTTCTACTGATGGTCTCACGATCCTTGCTGCGACTCTGAGATACAAGACCATCAACGACAAGCCGCTTGCAAATCTTGATGAAACAAGACCGCTTATTGAGTATCTTGGCGAGCTATGGACGCTTGATGAGCTGATTGACAGCGGTCAGGCCGGAGATGATATCGATCACCTGGGATCAGAGGCCAGGGCATATCTGGAGCTTCTTTCGACGGCTCCTAAGGAGGGGGTTTGACCATGAAGGGAAAAATCTTAATTATCGTAGGAATCTTGGCATTCTTGGCATTGTCTCCAGCGTTCTGCTGGGCATTCTTGCAGTCGCCCGCGGAAGGAATTGGGGAAGCGCAGGCCGTGCAGTCAAATCAGTTGGCACCCCTGAAGCAGGAAGAGGCTATCACGCTCGAAGCCACTCCGACCACAGCATCGGAGCTGAGCGAGCCAGAAGCCATCTCGACAGCGCAGGACGATACCTTGACGAAGCTGAAGACGCAGCTTCAGAAGCTCGAAAACTCCTTGACAAGCTGCAAGGCGGAACTGGCAGCGGCCAATGACGCTCTTGTATACTCCAGCGAAGAGTACGATCTTCTTAAGAAAGACTATGACGACGTATGCGCACAGCTCGCAGCGGTCGAGACTGAGCGTGACGATTACTTCAAGCAGGCTTCCACGCTCGCAGCTGATGTAGATGCTCTTGAAAAAACCAATGGCAAGAAATTCCAGGCATTCGCCGCAGGATCCGCTATCTATGACAACGGCTCCTGGGGTGCCGGGCTGGATATCGGCTTTGGCTTCAATGGAGTCTTCCTTCTTGGCGGGGTGGAGTACATGCTCACACCGCTTAACTGGCCGCCTGACATGAGCGATATACGTCTCAAGGCAGGAATCGGCTTTACTTTCTGACCTCCTTTGGTTTGGCATAGCTAGGGCTTCGGCCCGGTCGAGGATCCGCAAGGGTCCTCGATTTTCAATGACCAAAAAATGACTAATTCCAAGAAAAACTATTGCTTTTAAGAATTAAAAAACCTTGTTTAATCATGTTTAAATTAGGTTTTCTGTTTTATTTATTTTAGCTCTTGCGAGTTTGCCGCACAATTTTCAAGGGTGCAAGTTCTTTTAATATAAGGATTTGCACCTTTCTTTTTAACCAAACAATGACTAAAACAATGACTAAATCAAATATTGACAAGTCAAGAAATCTCACTTAATGTTAATTCATGGCACAGCGTGAAATATACAAATTCAGGAAGACGAAGCAGTCCAGATACTATCAGGTGATGTTCAAGCATATCCCTGGGAAGTGGTTCAGCACCGCCTCGACAGATATGTCGGGTGCAGTGCTCTTCGCTGAGAACTTTCTCGAGAAAGAGCTTCAGAAGCCTTCGCGAGAAGAAACACTGAGGACTTTTTCAAAGGACTTCTTCAAGGAATCGGACCCGAAAGGCTTCCGGAATCGTCAGGCAAGAAGAGGCAAGACCTACAGCGACTACTTCTTCAAGAGCCAGCAGGCGCTTCTTGAGAACTACATCATCCCAAGATTCGGAGATTACCTTCTCGATTCGATTACCGATGTCATGATCGAGGACTGGATCATAGATCTATGCAAGTATTCCGATGATACGCAGGATCTGTCCAACGACACGAAGAACAAGATCCTAATGTGTCTTCGCACGATCTTCCAGGAGGCAAGACGCTCTGGATGCGTGAGCGAGAATCCAGCGAGAAGCGTGCAGCTTCTTCCAGAAAAGAAGAAGCACAGGCTCCCGATCAACCGCGGAGAGCTGGCAGTCCTGTTTCCGTCTTCAGACGACGACCTTATCAGAGTATGGGGCGATCTGTACTGGGCGTGCTATTTCCTTGTCATGAGGGACACAGGCTTCCGGCCTGGAGAAGTCGCTGCGCTATCAACCAAGAACTGGGTCAGGCAGTTCCATGGCCTGTATACCAAGGACTCCATCATGCAGGCGACAAGGCAGCTCCAGCACTCGATCAAGACTTCGAGCAAAGGACAGAGCTACAAGATCGGAATACTTACCGACCAGACGGAGCGCCTGCTGGCTCAGAGAGAACAGCAGATAGAACCGGAAGAATACTTCTTCCTTCTTGATGGACGCTTTCTTCGTCCTGAAGTGTCGAACAAGCACTTCAAGGGTGTGCTCAAGCGGCAGGGCATAGAACTTGACGGTCGAAGCCAGTACAGCCTCCGGCATAGCTTCGAGACAGATCTTGCCGGTGCGGTTGAGAACAAGGTACTCCTGGAGCTCATGGCTCATACGTCATACAGAGCTGAGTATGACCATCGCACGCCTGAAGATCTTCTCAGGCAGCTCCAGCCCGTAAGGAAGATTCTTGAAGATAGGGAAAATCATTGAATTGCAATTAAAGCATTTGCCGTCTTTCTTTAATATTTTTCTTGTATTTCACTAAATTAGTTGATTAAATGCTTGACTATCAACTGAATTAGTGTATAATATAATTATCAAGAGAAAGGAGATTCAAATGGGTTATGACTGGTCAAAAGGAATGAGCGTCAATGCAGTTGCATCTTACGAAAGCGGAGAGATGCCGTTATCAAAGTGGACAAAATCAGACCTGCTTTACAATATCAGGAAAACTTATGGATCCGATACAGAGAAAAAAGCATCAAAGCATAAACTCAGTTTTCTTAGATGCTTTTTCCTAGAGCAAACTTCCTGGCATCATACCAGCAAATGCTTCAACAAGACCGACTTCTATTCATTCGTCGATTACCTCGAAACCGAAAGAGTTGAAGAAATCTTGGCAATGGAAGAGGTTAATGAAGAGAAGGAAATAGAAGATCCTGAAGTCAGATTCGTTCTTGCCTGCTGGGATGAGTTCACGAAGGAAAGAGGCCGCTGGCATTGCGAACAGGTCTATGCTTCCGGAAAGGTTGTCGGCAATACATTCATATCTGTTGATAGAACGAAGAAGATGGTTTCAGGAACTCATTTCCGCATTCTGAAAGACATCTCTGAACTTGAGGCGAAGCGAGCATATAGAGAAGTCAATGGAAGAATCAAAGGTTTTTCTGATTGGAAAAAGAATTCAAAATCAAAATAAAATCAACTGAAAAGATTGATAAAAGTGTTGACAATCAACTGAAATAGTGTATAATAGAATCATGAAGAGGCGAAGAGCCGAAAGGAGTTAAGAAATGACAAGACGGGAAAAAATAGAAAGCTGCACAAGCGAATGGACAGCACCGAACGGACAGATCAGAAGATATGTGAGCCTGGTGAAGACAGGGCTTCTTGAAGTCGAGAAGCACAAGTCCGGAACAATCAGCAGCGCATCATGGGATGGAAGCCAGATTTCCAACAGCGAGGCCGGAAGGCTTCTTGGTACGAAATTTTACTTCGTTGGAGAAGAGCTTTTCCAGAAGGGCAACGCTGCCTGCCAGCGCGATTACATCGGAGACCTGAAGGCGTTCTTCGCCTAGGATATAAAGGAGCTTGATATGAAGAGAGTTTTGAACGGAAAAATCTATGACACAGACAAGAGCGTAGAGCTCTGCGAGATTTGGAGAGGAGAGGGAAGCAGGGACTTCCGGCACATGGACTGCAAGCTCTATGTGACTCCAAGGAGCCACAGCTTCTTCCTGGCAGGCTATGGCGGACCAATGACAGTATTCGCCAAGACTGTATCAGACAACACGACCACGGGAAGCGAAGGCATCATTCCTATCACCGAAGAGGCTGCACAGACGTTCTGCGAACAGGAAGAAGTCGATGTCGATATCATGAAGAAATATTTCGAACTTGTGGAGGCATGATGAACCCACAGATCGAGCAGGCAGCGAGGATCCTTGAGATCAAGAAAGCATTCGACTCATCGGTAGCGGAGATGGCCAGCGCCTTCTCCGCCGCTGTGTCTGGAGACGGCATAACCAAGGAATCAGCCGAAGAGTGGTTCAAGATCAATCTTGACAGCATCCTTGAGACACACAGAAAATCAGAGCGTGCGGCGCTTGGAGTTCCAAGATATGTTGTTATACTCTCTGATTCAGCCGGAGCGACCGGCGCGCTTCCTTTCCGTGACAGGACTGATTTTACGAACTGGCTTGAAGACAAGCCGTTCAAGATTTCTGAAATCAAAGGATATGGAAACCTTCAGGAAGTCGACAACAGGCTGGTAGCAGTCTTCTCAGACAGCGTAGCCTTCATTCATCCTAAGTACGAGGATATTCTTGAAGGAAGAAGCCAGGACATGTCCAGGCCTATCGATTCATGGAAGACAGCTTCAGGAGGGCTCACAAGCTACATAGAGGCTCTGGCTCCTGAGAAATGGAAGACAATCATGGCACTGGAGAAGCCGGATGCACAATGGCTCAGGCACCATCGGAACTGCAACGCAGACTGGGTTGAGGAAGTCTTCAGCTACGAGAAGGACATGTGCCGCATCATCAGCCAGATGAAGGACAATATCGAGATAGTCCAGGTCACGGAGGAAGCGGCGAAGCTGATATCAGGCTGCGTGATATCCTTCAAGCCCGAGAAGTTCGATCAGTATCTTGGCACCATTGTCATGAGGGGATCGCCTTTTCTTTTCGGACGGACAACGGAAATCGCAATCCTGAGAAAAGAAGAGGGCTTCAAGCTCTTCATTGAGAATGTTCAGCACAACGGCATACGAAGAAGCACATACATCGATATCAAGACTGATATGCTGAGTGACTTCGATCATCTGGACTTCAGCCAGGGCGAGGATACAACTCGGACAGAGTTCGGGGTGGAGAATGTAGAGCATTTCGATTCAGGCATCATCTCAGAAGCTGTCAGATATGTTGTCAAGTACAGGCTTGTCTCGATCGCTGAAAAGACTCCGGTCCAGAGCTGTCCGTGCAACCGGAACGGATCACGGCTCAGGCATGGGACAAGAACGATTCCTGCATACAGATCAGTGTCTCTAACCAAGCGCTACATAAGCGGTGCCAGGGAAGCCGATTACAAAGATCTGGACAAGGAAGGCAAGCACATTGCAAGAGTCCATGTTCCAGGCTTCATCAGGCAGCAGGCCTATGGGAAGCAGTGGTCAGAGCACCGCACTATCTGGGTAGACGGTTTCGAGAGAGGCCAATGGATCAGAGACGGGGTGATCATCAGAAGAGTTTTGCCTTGATCTTCAAATCAACAAATTCAATGCATATATTTTTCCATCCAATTCTTCAACTGAATTTGTTTTTCCGTAATTGAATTCTTCTTTTGTATAAACAAAAAGTTCTTTCAATAATTCATAAGCATCAATAGCTTCTTTGTACAATTTTTTGTTTTCAAGGATTTCTGCATAATATCTGAAAAAGTAAAGATTGCTTGTATGGTCAACCCAAACAAAATCAGGAATATCATAGATTTTACTCAATTTCAATGTGTAATCAATTCCTTTCTCAACATATTCCGGGATTTTATCATCAAGAGGATATCCATAGGAACAGAAAGAACAATACTTATAAAGAATGTTAATTGTGTGTTCCAGATTAACCCCTTCATAATTCTTAAGATAATCTTCGACAATTGGAGTTCTCAGCTGAACGGAAGTCTCATTAAACGCGTAGTTATATAGAGTCTCTTCGTCGGGAATATCTGAAGCAACTCCAAAAACCGAAAAGGAAACAATCAGCAAGATAATAACGATTCTTGAAAATTTCTTCATATCAACCTCTACTGGTAATTATATATCTTATGCCTTTGCAGACAAGAAACTTTTTTCCATTGAAGCATCAACCGCCGATTCTATAACATCAAGCTGGGCTTCTGTCAGACTATCCATTTTCTTTGCAATTGAATAAATCCTTGGAGAAAAAACATCATGACCAGTAAGTAGAAATTCGATTGAAATATTAAGGGCGTTAGAAATTGAAAGCAGATCTTCTCCGCTAGGGAGTCTCTGGCTCGATCTCTGTTCTTTAAGCCGCTGGTAATTAATTCCTGAAATTTTAGAAATCTCAGATACAGAAACATCACGCAAGGAATCAATCCGTTTCCAGAATTGATAAGTATCAACTTTATTCATATTTTCATTTTATCATGAAGTTTGATATTTCATACGGAAAAGTTAAACAAATACTTGACAAGTATGATTATTCATACTAAAGTTGTGTTATGAAGTATGATAAATCAAACGAAACTAAAATGATTGAAGCGAGGATATCGGCTTCAGAAAGAGACGAAGCCAAAGCTATAGCGAAATCAAAAGGAATGACATTCCAGGCCTGGCTCGGTTTTTTGATAAAAAACGAACTCGCCAAAGAAAGGGAGGCCTTCAATGACCAGGCTTCTGCACAATCTTTTGCCAAAAGGCTCAATCAGGGTGAAGCATGACAACAGTGCCAACAACCGATGATTTTCAAAGCATGAGCCAGAAGATGGACAGATTAGAAGCTATGTTCATCATCATATCAAGATCGCTTTGCTTTCCAGATGTCGTCAAGATAAATGACATCTGCGAAGTTGAAGGCGTCTCGTATACTCAGATTACTCAGAAAGAAGCCTACCTTCTGCCAAGGTTTGGCAAGAGCGCTTTCCCTGATGGGACATGCCGCTGGCCTCTCAAGGAGTACCTTGATTGGCACGCATTGCCACCGGAAGAGAAAAAAGCGGCTTATCAGAAGCATCTGAATGAGCAGCTAAGAATAGATATGAATAATCGGAACAAGATTCCGAACAGGGAATAATATAATGTACGAATGGTGTGATAGGACAGTGAATCCAGTGACGGGGTGCCTGAGGCATTGCCCTTGGTGCATATCCCGCTACAACTGCATCAAGTTCCAGAGCCATGTAGACATGGATACTCCTGCCTTCCACGAAGACAGGCTTGCTCAGATCCAGCAGGGCTCGAACCAGATCATCCTGCTGACATCGATGTCGGACCCGGCTGACTGGGAAACAGACTGGCTCAGTAAAACGCTCAAGGCAGCCGGAGACACTCCGAAGCACAAGTTCGTCATGCTATCCAGGGACTTCAGGGCTTTCCGCGAGAAGATGCAGTTCTTCTCCAAGCCGCCGAACCTCATGACCGGTGCGACAATCGTGAGCCGGGACGAGCTTGAGAGAGTCAAGCCTTATCATCCGGAGATCCTCTGCTTCATGCCGATTCTCGAGAAGATGGGACTGGGGCAGGAGAGCCGGTACACGATCCATGCGAAGTGGATCATTGCCGGAGCTGATGCAAGGCAGGGCGAGCGGATCATACCGAAGCTCTCATGGATCATGGACGTTGCAGGGATGGCATCGAAGCTGAGCATACCGATATGGCAGGACAATACGCTGTCGCCTTACCTGGGACGCAGGAACCTGAAGCAGGAGCTGCCTTCGGGGTGGTTCGTAAATGGAGGAAAAAAATGAAGCGGATGAAGATCGAATTGGAGAGATGCGGGACGTGCAGCAGGAACATCATGCTCAAGGGCAGGAAGAGCCCTTGCTGCAAGCTGGACAAGCGAAGCAATTCCAGTCCAGACGGCTGGTGCTCTGACTACAGGAAGGCAAGACATGAACGATAGGAATTTCTTCACCATTCTCGGATGGATGCGCTCGGAGCTTGGCCTCAAGGGTAACGAGCTTCTTGCCTATGCGATAATCTACGGCTTCTCGCAGGACAGGGAAAGCTCCTACATGGGGACTGCTTCCTATCTGGCAGACTGGATCGGAGCCTCGAGGCAGACAATCATGACAGTGCTCAAGAACCTGATCGGCAAAGGCCTTATAAGCAAGTCCGAAAGGACCATCAACGGGGTGCGATACATCGAGTACAAGGCAGTCGAGCCAGCTTTACAGGGTGTAAAGAATCTTTACACACCACTGTCAAAAAACTTTACAGGGGGTGTAAAGAATTTTGACACAGATAATAAATATATATTTAATAATAATATATCTTGTAAAAAAGAAAATATAAATACAAAAGAAAAAAAAACCGATGATTCCTCGATACCTCAGATGTTCGATGCCTTCTGGAAGTCATACCCGAAGAAGATAGCCAAGAAGGACGCTCTCAAGGCCTTCATCCGGATCAAGGATCTGGAAAGTAAGTTCTCAGCGATCATGGCAGGGCTCGAGAAGAGCAAGAACTCCGACAGCTGGATCAAGGAAGGCGGCAAGTTCGTTCCTTATCCTGCGACATGGCTCAATGGCGAGAGGTGGAATGACGAAGCAGATCCAGGTGTCGTCGGCAAGTTCGAGAGCTCAGATGCAGAGTGGAGCGCCTACATGGGAGGCCAGAGATGATCCAGCTTCTCGAGACGTTCGATTATCATACACCGATGGTACAGATGCTTCTTGCCGGGAAAGGCAAGGGTATCAGCGATTCCGTCGTTGCCACGATGGATCAGTACCAGTACCTGGGCAAGGCAAGATATGTCTGCTCCAAGCACGGCGAGTTCTTCCAGGAACGGAAGATCTCAATGCTTACCGGCGAAGAGCTTCCGCCGACATGCCTTGAGTGCGAAAGAGAGAAGGCTCAGCTGGAAGTCTGCGAGAGCGTGAAGCTTCTGAAGAAGCGCGAGCTTGACGAAGCTATGGCTAAGGCGAAGAAGGCTATCGGAGAAGGAGCGAAGTTCGAGAAGTGCAGCTTCGAGGATTTCCAGACCTTCGGAGACAGCTTCAGGATCAAGGCTCTGACCGATGCTCACAGGCTCGTGCAGCGCAAGCTGACATTCCTGGTTCTTCTTGCCAACAACGGAACCGGCAAGACCACTCTTGCTTCGGCAATCGGAAATTCTTTCGTCGATTCCGGCAAGAAGGCAGTCTACTGCAAGGAGGCTCAGCTGATGCGTTCGTTCCGGAGCACGTTCAGATCCGACGACATAACCGAGAGCGCCTTGTATTCAACGCTGGCCGACTGCGACTTCCTCTGCATAGACGAGATCGCCAAGTCCGGACTGACCGAGTACGGGCTGTC
>JALNXV010000116.1 GCA_023230175.1 Candidatus Cloacimonadota bacterium | reverse complement strand
CGGTAGCGTTGATCAAAGTTTACCTTTGACAAATATTTCAGGAAGGCAACAATAAAGCCAAACACTTTAGACCATGATCCCCTGCTTTTAAAGGAGTCTAAAACTGAGTCTCGTAAGCCAGACAGTGATGATGTAGACAACTCACCTTTTGTTTTTTCCCAAAGAATGTCCCTTGATGTATTCAACCATCTAACAGATTTGTATGATAATCCCTTTGTTCTGACTTCGGTATAATGCAAGAGATCTTCACGGGTATACTTCAAGACCACGCAAGGGGAATCAGTCTCAGCTTGAGTTGATTTTCCAAAATTGCGGCCTTTCACGCCGACGACAGGGGTTCGAATCCCCTTAGCAGCACTTCTGTTCTAACAAAAAATATCAGGGTTTGTGCTGAGTACTCTCGCGCGTATCAGAGTATCGATGAAGCAATTGGCGATGCACTTGAGGTGACCCCAGTCACGCTGCGTGAAAAAGAGTCGGGAATGCCAAGATTACACCAGCCGAGAAAACACTTCACTGCACCCACTGCTCCCATGTGATAACTGCTGCAAGTACGGCAGCAGTTCGCAGCTGATATCCTCTCGTTCAAGAGCAAGCGCCATATTCGCCTTCATCCAGCTTATCTTATCCCCGATATCTTACCAGACACAGGCATTGCGTTTCCAAGGCCGCTTTGGGTTTTCTGACGGACGTAATGGATATCCGACCACTCATCGAGATGTTGCACGGATTTCCCGTGCTCCTGCGTCCGATACTTGCTGAAGGGCTGGGTGCATTCCGGTAATTTATCAAAGTGATCTTCGATTGCCCTTTCGTTCCTCCCGGTGATAGTCAAAATGTCGTCGATACCTGTCTGAATAGCCTCTTCGACAACATACTGAATAACCGGCTTATCGACAATCGGTAACATCTCTTTGGGTTGTGCCATGGTGATCGGCAGAAATCGGGTACCGTTCCCCGGCAGGGATCACAACTTTCCGGATCCGTTCCTTCCTCATCGTGTCACCAGCAGATTTCGTAATTTTCTTTTGGCTGGAGCATCTTCAGAAACTTCGATTCGTGGCTGTGCTAATCGGTGCTCACCCAAGAATCAATTCTGTTCATCGTGATCCTGCTGGAAATAGTGTATTGTCCTTTCCAATCCCCTTGCAAGACCTACCTTGGGTTCCCATCTAAGGAGTTTTTGTGCTTTCTGGATATCTGGTCGCCTCCGTTTGGGATCATCCTCTGGTAGAGGTAAAAATTGTATGTATGAATCTGATTTCGTCATTGTAATAATAGCAGTCGCTAGATCAAGAATTGTAATCTCAGTACCCCCACCAAGGTTTACAACCTCTCCACGGAGATCCGAGGCAGTTGCTAACCGAAAAAGTCCGATAAGCATGTCGTTGAGATAGCAAAAACTACGGGTTTGACTCCCATCACCAAACACGGTGATTGATTCTCCAAGTAGTGCCTGAGTAATAAATCGTGGAATTACCCTTCCATATATGCCATCAGCGCGGATTCGCGGGCCATATGTATTAAAAATTCTGGCAATTCTCACATCCACATCGTACTGAACGGCATAAGCCATACACATGGCTTCGCCGCACCTTTTGCCTTCATCATAACAGCTGCGTGGGCCGACCGGATTTACATGGCCGTAGTACGTTTCGGGTGTGGGTATTTCCTTTGCATCTCCATAGATCTCACTGGTTGAGGTAAAGAGCATTGTTGCATTGTGTTTCCTCGCCAAATCAAGCAGATTGAGCGTCCCAAGAGTGTTTGACCGCAGAATCTCAATAGGGTGCTTTTTGAACTCTAAAGGGCCTGCTCGGGATGCAAAGTGAAAAATATGTTTGATTGGAGCATGGAGGGATATCGGATCTGTAATATCGTGTTGTAGAAATGTGAAATTTGGATAATTTAAATGGTGTTGGATGTTCTCTATTTTCCCGCTCACGAGGTTGTCCAGGCAGATCACATTGGCATTCAACCTCAAGAGGGTCTCGCACATCCAAGAACCGAGAAACCCGGCTCCGCCTGCGACAAGAACAGTATCACCTGAAATTGTATTATCTATTCCTGCAATTATTTCTTGGATGTCTCGGCAGTACTCATACGGCAAATATTTTTGGGGTGCGACACCGCTCATTACCAACAAACCCCTTCCTTATTTTTGCACAATAATATCTTCCTGCCCTCAATAACGATCCGCGTTTGCATTGCGTCAAATTCAGAGTCTAAGCATTCGAATTCAGGCCATTCCGTAAGGAGAACGCAGGCATCTGCTCCGGTAAGGGCTTCAAGGGGATGCTTGGCATACTTAATTCTTGGGAAAACCCCCCTCATGTTTTCCACTGCTAAAGGATCATAGGCAATCACAGTTGCCCCCTTTGCATCAAGGGATTGGATCACGGGAATAGCCGGTGAGCCCCGAATATCATCCGTATTAGGTTTAAAGGCCAAACCAAGAACTGCTATCCGTTTATTTTTTAATTTCCCGAGTTTCCTCTCTAGCAGTCGGTAAATCCTCTCAGGTTGTTTTTCGTTGACCTTCTTAACTGCGTGCAGGAGGAACGGTTCTTCTCCGAGTGCTTCGGCAAGGTGAATAAGTGCCTTAAGGTCCTTTGGTAGACATGAACCCCCGAAACCTACACCTGCACTCAAAAAGTTTGGAGAGATCCTATGGTCGGATCCAACGCACCTCATGACATCATAAACGTCAATCTCAAGATTTTTACAGATATTGCCCACTTCATTAGCAAATGAGATTTTTGTGGCAAGGAAAGCGTTTGATACGTGTTTTGCCATCTCTGCCGATTTAATGCTGGTGGTTAGAATTGGTGCATCGATTTTGCAGTACATTCTCGTAAGTATTTCCTCTGCTCGGCCATCAGAGACCCCGATAACAATCCGGTCTGGATGCATAAAGTCTGCAACGGCCTGCCCTTCACGGAGAAACTCAGGATTGGCAGAGAAACCCAGGGTTGAAAAATTCCGTTTACTTTTTCCAAGAATTAATGGAATAATCACGGACTCCGTTGTACCCGGAGGAACTGTGCTTTTAATGACAACGGTGTGGAATGTCTCAAGTCCCTGAAGAGCAAGACCGATTGAACACGCAGATGATTTCACTTTTGTTAAATTTACGTGACCCGTCTCATCTGCGGGAGTGTCAACGCAAATGAAGGAAATCTCCGAGTCTGCTACATCTTCGAAGGTAGTAGATGCGAAGAGGCTGCTTCCAACATGTTTCTGCAGCAATTCATGCAGCCCAGGTTCGAAAAAAGGTGCTTGAGCACTATTAATCATGGCAACTTTCGATTCGTTGAGGTCAATGACAGTAACAGTATTGCCAAGTTCAGCCAGACCGACGGAAGTGACCAAGCCCATATACCCGCCGCCGATGACTGAAATGTCCATACAGAGTAAATGAAATCAATAAAGGAAAAGTTTTATGATATGCTCTGGGAAAAACAGGCATCCTGAAGCTCGAATCCTTAATCCTAATATCCTACAGTATTGCATCCAGATTGGATGGAGGGCAGGCGGCCTTCGGTTACATGAAGTAGCATCCCCTACAGTACGGATGCGGCTGGGGAGTGTTAATTAGCGATCGAAACAGTCGCGCATTGGGGCCGTGCCAGAGCTCACGAAATCGCTGCTCCATATTCTGCTGATCACGGGGTACTATCGCATGAAATAGTGTGCCATAACTGTAGGGATTAAACATATTGCACACGGTGATCTCTGTGTCCCAGTGTACGACTACCTCTTTCCATGGGCGATCACATTCCGACATAGAAGTCTTCTGTGAAAATGTCAGGTTGACAGGCTTGTTGCCGATATGATCAGGAATTTTTATTTTTACTCCCCTCTCCTCTCCATGCTGTTGTGCCTGCACAAAAGAACCGATGATGTCAGAATACCTATTTTCCATCCAAGGGGATCCATCGGCTTCTTTGACCATATTAAAAATCACTAGTCCTGCACCGATATCACCAGCAAAATCAACCAACGGCACAATCTCATGGATATTTTTTTTCTGGATCGTTGATAACAGAACCAGTCGTTCTGGTTCGTTTGACAGCTCCCTGCCGATAACCTTCAGGTGTTCGAGCATGGATTGGAAGTCTGCCCCGTGCCGTATCGATTCGAAGAGAGCTTGGTTTGTTGCATCCCATGATACGAGGAGCAGAAAACCTTTTTGAATAAGATCCAGGTATATTTTCAGCGGCGCAGAAAAATTAGTAATGATCTCACGAGTACCACGAAATGAAAACTCCTCAAGACAATCGAGATACTGGTTCAGGTTGGGGACAATAGTCGATTCGCCGTATCCATTGATTCGAATCGTCGCAGCAGGAGGTCCAAATTGTCGAATGATTTCACCAAAGTCTTCAAGTGACAGCGTTCTATCCGCTCGAAAACCGTGAGTCCTTGATGAACACATTGAACAGGTAAAATTACAACTCTTTGTAATCTCAATAATTACCGTTTCAGGCATTGTACATTCGTTTTTCACGGCATTATTGCCCTGCGCATATGCACTCAAGTATCTCTGAACGACGTCATTGGTGGAGCGTTGCAATATCAGATCGGGAACATTCTGCATGAATGGAAGGTGATGATTGATGAAATCGATTACTGGCGTTTCTGACAAGTAAAACATCCACTCATCAAGTACATCATCACCTACATCTGCGAATAGAGTTGCAAAAACATCTCGGGATGCTCCCAGGGTCTTTGTACACGGGTGATACGACCACTTGAATAAGTTTCCATAAAACTCCCTCCCCTCAAGGTTTACGAAGGGCAGGAGTTCTCTCCATTCAACATATGCAGATGGGGTTTCTGGATGCTGAATTACACGTTCGGCATCCGATTGTTTAAATGGAAAAAGGGTTGGAGGAGATTGCATATGTGATACTTCGTCGCTATCGTGCATGGCAGATCATAACCCCACAGCATTCCTGGCAATTGTCCATTTTGCTCCTCATTTCAGCGTTATTTGACCAGAGGCCTTCTAGTGGAGTTTTGCGAACATTGCCAATAGGGGAAAGTCCTATCCTCTCCATATTGAAACAGAATCGGACATTTCCGATGATATCAATCATCAGGTTTTTCTTTGCTGATATGCACTGCTGACTCCTCACCGTTGCACCGTTTAAGAAATAGTATCGCATATCCTCGAACTGATACTCCTGCTGGTATAGCCTCTTCCCCTTTCTTTTGCACTCAATAAGGTTATCAATGCCGTAGTTTATGCTAGACAGATCCTTTGGAAACAGCGGGCTTTTTATTTGCCAGTCCGGTTCGACCTGCCGGTTGAAGACTGGTTGGATTGGCTGGAACATTGAAGTGTCGACATCCAATAATTCAAGGTACGCTACGAGTTCGTGGATGTGGGATAAATTGTGCGCCCCCAATATCGTACTCGTTAAAACGTGAAAATCAGTTTTGGAGTCATTTCTTGCTTCGACAAGCTTTCGTATTGATTGTACGGCCTGATTGAAGCATCCACGTACACCCCTGATGCCATCATGAACCGAGGCAACGTGACTGTCGAGGGATACAACGATATCGTTGATGCCGGATTTAGGAAGTTTCCGAATGTCGTCGTCGCTGATGAGGGTGCCATTTGTACTAATAGTTGTATACAGTCCGTTATCCCGGGCCAGACAGGCCAGTTCATAAAGGTGTTCTCGGCGCATAAATGGTTCGCTACCCGAGAGAACTAGGTTTGAACCGGGGTATAACACAGATATTTCGTCTATTAGCTGTTTTCTCTCCTCAAGGGTCAACTCCTCTTGTGGGTTCTTACTCCGATGAAGGTCGCATTGGATGCAATGTAAGTTGCATTCCAGATTAATGTCTAAAAAGATCTGTTGGGGAGCGTCACAATTCTCATTCACATGTATCCTTCCCTTTTGTCTCGAGTAGTGTGTTGAAGCCTCTCCTATATGCACGGTGTCTTACGATGTCCAGAACCAAGAATGCCAGTATTTCGGCTAATTTCAGATCGGATTTTCGATACACTAACCAGTGATAGGGGATATCTCTCCACCGACCCATATACGTGAGAGCTTTTTGGGCATCTGCGTTGAATACCCCTTCCGGGTTCCCATCAGAGAGGTAGATATCTATCCACGACATAGCGCCCTCCTAGCCCATAGCGGAAAAAGGTGTGATGAAAATTTCGAAGCCCCGGTTTGAATCTGTGCCATACAATTGCGTTTTCTTCCCTCTCAAGGAAGAGTTGCTGTTTGAGAATTTTCAAAGATAGTGCAACGTCCTCTCCTCCGGCTATAGGGATATTGCAATCAAAACCCCCCGCTCGCATGAAGGTATCCTTCCGAATGGCGCAATTGGCAGTGACTAAGTAAGGAACTCGTTTCGGGTTCATCTTATCGTGAGGCTTAGGATTCAAGATCTGATGAAATTCGAAATACCTGCTGAAAATATCAGTATCTCGTGCAATAACCTTGCCGCCAATACCCCCAAGGTCTGGGCTTCCTGTAACCAGCCTCTTAACCAGTATTCCAGCCCATTGTGGATGAACAATACAATCATCGTCCGTGAAGAGGAGAATCGATCCTCTGCTTCGATGAACCCCAGTGTTTCGCGCCTTTGCAGGTCCTTGGTTGGGATCATTTCTGAAGATCCTTATTCGCAGATCAGATTCCTTGAATTGGATCGACTCTTCAATGGGTTTATCTGAAGCATCATCTACTATTACAAGTTCGTATGGAAGGGGATCAAGGTTGATAACACTGTTAATAAGTTCTTCCAACTGCTGATGGCGATTTCGTGATGCAACGATTACTGAAGAATTAGTTTGAGTAACTGTATGGATTTCTTCAGGAAGAGCCACACTCATTATAATCCTTTTTGGCTCAGCGGATATAAAACCTCATCTTTTCCATTTTCTGGGTCTCCCTGCAAGATATAATCACAGGAGAATCACCTTACACATTATCGATATACAAGACCTATAACTACACCTTGTAATCGGGCGCATTCGGAGAATCAAATCGGATGGTAAAAGCACCGATTACGGGAATTGATAGTTTACTAATTCTTGATGAGGCTCAACATAGGATCATAAAAATCGAGTGGTTAAATGATCTGCTCGTTTAGATGCCCCCATAGTTCAAAATGGGATTGGTTGAACAGGTATTGGGGCCGCACCATCAACCATACTAAGATCTAATCGAGGGCAACCTACTCCTAGAATTACCTCTGTGGTATGCTTAATACGAATGCATGGCATTATCTGGGATATATCGCAGTAACCAAGGGGTCGGAGACGGTGAATGACGGATTACACCGGATAATGGAGGAGATAGCCAGAGAGGTGGCAGAGGAGTGGAGCGGGCCAAAAAGAGATCCAAAAAGAATTGATGTGATCCTGAGCAAACTCCGGGAGGTCTGGATGCAGGATACCGATATGCGCTTCGGGCAACTGGTCTACAACCTCTACTGGCTGCTACCGGAGACGAAAAAGATAGGAATGAATGGGATCGATATGTTCAACGTCGAAGATGATGTATTTGAACGTTTTCTGGATAGAACAGTAAAAGAAGGGTGGCAATCAGCAGAAGGTCCCCAGGCATAAACAACCCCCTCGAGGACGGCATCCCGGATCCGGGGCTTCAAGGTGTCGGCAATGACGAGGGCCGTCTTTCGCCCCAGAAGATCTTCGAGGTAGAACTTGAGGTCCATGAAATGTGCGACTGGCCGCAGGGCAGGAACTCGAGCACCGTCAGGTGCGGGCCGCGATGCTCCAGCAGGAGCGGAGCGCGAGAAGCCATCAGGCTTCGAGTAGAAGGTCCCCTCCCGGAACTCCACCAGGATATCGATATCGCTTGCCGGCGTCTCCTCATTTCGCGCAACAGACCCGAAGATGCCGATACGGGCCACGTCGTAGCGCTCCCGAATAACAAGCAGGTTCTGCCGGATCCGGGCAAGGGGAGGCATCGTTACTCCTGTGAGTACTCCATCATCTTATACCATCCCGACAGCCGGGGGCACCCTTTTTCGCGCCGGGCGACCGTGAAGAACACCACAAAGATTCGAGCCAACACCTTCGCCATCTCGCCGTCGACGGCACCTCTATCATCACGCTCCTGGAGTGCTCCAAACAGGAAGACGTCCGCGGGGCGTTGAGAACATGTGAAAAGCAAACCCAGATAAACGACTCATCTGGCATATCGGCGATCGAATTAGCAGGGATATTCTCAAAGAAGAACGAGCACCATACGGTAAGAGAATTCTTTCGACACTGTCGAAAGAATTGATGGCAGAGTACGGGTCCGGATATAGTCAGCCGAATCTGACCCGGATGATCCGTTTTGCAGCGCTGTTCCCATCCAAAGAAATCGTCTCAACAGTGTCGAAAGAATTGAGCGGGTCCCATTTCGTAGAACTTCTCCAGATCGAGGATGCCGTTGCCCGTGAATTCTATGTTCAGATGTGCCGGATCGAACGCTGGAGCGTGCGGGAACTGCACTCTAAAATCCAGGGAATGCTATTCGAACGCACCGCCCTCTCCCGAAAACCGGAAGAACTTGCCTGTCAGGAACTTGCTTTGCTGCGAGAAGAAGGCCGTATCACGCCGGATCTGGTTTTTCGCGATCCATACCTGCTTGATTTCCTCGGGCTTGCCGATACCTACAGCGAACGGGACCTCGAGACAGCGATCCTCCGGGAGCTCGAACGGTTTCTGCTGGAGCTCGGAGCCGGGTTTGCATTTATCGCGCGTCAGAAGCGGATTATCATTGATGGGGAGGATTATTACATCGACCTGAAGACCGGGAAGCTCCTCTCCAGGACACACTATCACCCGGGGGATCGGCACCCTGCAAAACCACCGGGAAGGGCAACCGTGCCGGCAGAACGCGGCGCAGTTTTTTTGAACTTCCTGAAGCGGTTCTCCCTCCGGCCGATCGAGAGCGACACCTCCCGGGCGCCCAGCAACCCGGTCAGGCCCCCCGGCCTCTCTGTCCGGTGCATGGCCGGAGCGCCGGCCGCCCTCCCCAATCTGCTAAGAACGATCACACCGGGCCGGTCACGGTTCATGATCAACCTTTTCTCCAGTGCCTCAACTATACCCGGATCAGGAGGCCGGCTATGACAGAGAAAGAGAGGATGGTGCGCGGAGAACTCTATTTCGCATACGACGAAGAACTGAAGCGGGACCGCCAGAGAGCCAGAAGATTGACACGACTATTCAATGGGACGACTGAAGAGGAGCTGGAATACCGGACAGAGTTGCTCAAG
>JALNXV010000115.1 GCA_023230175.1 Candidatus Cloacimonadota bacterium | reverse complement strand
TGCTCGCACAACAAACTTAAGTGCAAGCAGGGATGCTCGCACAACAAACTTAAGTGCAAGCAAGATGCTCGCACAACAGTATTAAACTTGATAATTTTCAGGAAATAATTGCCGTTCTACGCCTTCAATGAGGGTATGAATGATTAAGATATGTAATTCTTGAATCCTGTCTGAAGTTTGTCCGGGGATAATAATGGAGACATTAGCCATATCTTTTAATTTCCCGCCATCTTTACCAAGTAGTGCTATAATCGAAATATTCATTTCTTTTGCTTTTATTACAGCATTAATAACATTTTGAGAATTTCCACTAGTAGAGATAGCAATCAGATAATCTCCTGAGTTTCCTAAGGCTTCAATACCGCGAGAGAAGATATAATCAAAACCAAAATCATTTGCAACGCAAGTAATATGTGAAGCATCCATCAACGAAATTGCCGGCAAGGCTTTTCTATTATTGCGAAAACGTCCGGTCAACTCTTCTGCAAAATGCATAGCATCACAAGCAGAACCACCATTACCACAAGTTAGTCCTTTTTTACCTGATTTATATGCTTTAACAATAATTTCTATTGCCTTCTCCATATTATCAAGATTACTTTTACTTGAGATAAATGTATTTATCTGTCTTGCTGTAGTTTGAAAATTATCTTTTATAAAATTCATTAAAACTCCTGCCGTAAATTTCTGACATTAAATTACATAACTCTTTTAAACATCAATAAAGTTATATCATCAAATTGTTCATTACCTTGGAATATCTCTAATTCATCAGTAACTTTTGCAATAATTGAATTTAATTTATCTTTATAATTTTTTACAACAATATTTTTAAAGCGTTCTTCACCAAACATTTCTTCTTTACTGTTAATAGCTTCGGTAACACCATCAGTATATAAAACTACTATATCATCTTTTTCGAGCTTAAAACTATCACCTTGGAACTCATATTTTTCAAAGATACCTAAGGCAACGTCTTGTTTAGTAACAACTTCTTTACATATCCCATCTTTAGAAATAAGCAGGGGATAACAATGTCCTGCATTAGAATAATGAAATTCATTTGTTCTTACGTCAAAATATGCTAAGAATAAAGTTGTAAACATACAACTATCGTTATCTTTACAAAGGATATTGTTTACATCCGTCAATGCTTGTTCGGGATTACTACCGGGTACACAAAGAGTTTTAATTAATGTTTTAGTAATTGCCATAAATAAACCGGCTGCAACACCTTTTCCGGAGACGTCAGCCATAATAACAGCAATGGTATAATCATCAACAAAAAAGAAGTCATAAAAATCACCTGCAACTTCCTTTGCAGGGATATTAACAGCATATAAATCAAATTCTTTTCTATGAGGGAACGGAGGGAAAATATGAGGCAGTAAAGACTCTTGAATCTGTCTGGCAATCCTAACTTCACTTTCGACAGCCTCTTTTTGCTTAGTTATTTGAGTAAGATTATTAATATATAATTTTAAATCATTAATCATCTTATAAAAATTACCGCCTAAAGCAGTTATTTCATCTTTTCCGGAATCCATTAAATCAAACTCTGAATGACATAATTCCAGATTACCTGAAGCAACTTCATTGGTTAAAGATGCTAATTTCTTAATTCTACCGGAAAAAGATTTTGAAACTATTAAGATAATGGTCAACAAGATAAGCAATCCTACTATCATAATAGCCAACTGGATATATGCTACTTTATAAACTTGAGCCAACACATCTTTTTCATTAATAACTGCAGCAAAAGTCCACCCGTTTGATGGGATACTTGTATAAACAATCCATTTCTTTTCATTAGTATCAAAATCATTAAAGGTTTCAATCTGACTTTCGTATTCATTACCATCTTTATGGAATGAAATCATTCTTTTACCGAGCTCTCTAACATCAGGTCTATTATACATTTCTGCTATACTAAAAACTGTTTCTCGCATTACCCAATCAGATTTTGGATGATATACAAAAGTACCAAGCCCACTTAATATAAAGCTGTATCCGTTTAAAACTTCATTTTTTAACATTATGCTATCTATCATTTGTAATGACATATCTGCAAAACTTACACCCACCACTTGATTATCAAACTCAATAGGAGTAGTATTTATCACAAGAATATCTTCTGTAACTCTGCCCCAAAAAGGTTCAGTCCAATATGATTTTTTAAGTTTTTGCGGGATAAGAAACCAATCTTCTTCTAAATAATTATAAACCTTTGATAAATCAGAAACAACAGTTAATCCACCTTTTTTACCAACAAAATATGCAACTGTCTCAAGTTTTTTATCATATTTATAAGGTAAAAATGCAAACCCGGAACCAACATTATTGCCATCAAAACGGACTTCATCGTCAATAAAATCATAAATCTCTTCAAAATCTGTTGGATATGTAGTTTCAATATAACTCTTTATTACTCTACTAGAGTGTGCTAATTCTGAAAATTCTTTATCAAGTCTCTGAGCATTATGTTTAACTAATTCACTCAAATATGCTTCAGTATTTTTCAAGGCATTTTGTTTGTTTTGATGATAAGTAAAAATAATTATAAAAAGATAAATTATAAATAAGGGTAAAGCGATACGACATAACAATTTTAATATTATAGGTTTTTTTACACTAATCATTTTTCAATCCTGCGTCAAATTTTTTAAATGGAGTTGCTTTATCAATCATCTGTTGTTTTTTTAATTCATTTACTATTTTCATATAATCACTCTCTAATAAGATACCAAATTCTTTTAAATGTTCAGTATCTAAATCATCTTCATTAATGTCAGAATCAAACAAAGCCTCACAAAATTTATCAAGCATCCATTTTTGTTCTGCATAATTTGTTCTTAATTTTTTTTTATTACAATAATCTAAAACTATTTTTACTGTTTCTTCACGATTTCTATATGCATATAGCCATCCCTTTAATACAGCTTGTCTGACTTTGATTACTTCATCCTGATTGTTATGCAAATAACTTTTTTTAGTATAAACACCGTCTTCGACAAAATCTAAATCATCATCATCGTAAAATTTAAATATGGTTAATTCATTATGCTCCAAACCGGCTAAATAAAGTTTATTGTATTCATTATAATACATAATAGAAGCTGCATCACAAATCTCAGACATAAATAAATCAATGTTTGGTTTTCCGGGTAACCGATTAATTACCAATTTATGCTTGTTTAAAAACGCATTTAGTGGAATTGTAAAATCGCCTTCCCAAAGGCTTACATTTTTATGATTTAAATCAGAAATATCATAAATTTTACTGCTTTTTTTTGCTACCAACATCAGTGAAGAACGCTGTAATATTTGAGCAATATTAACAATTTCTTCGTTTTGATTTGTATAAATTGCTTGCGATAACCAAGCTGTAGCATAATTAAACTCATTATTTATCAACCTATTTAAGATTAAGTCAGCTCCTTCAGTAAAAACTAACTCTACATCTAAACTATCTTCAGCAAAAAAACCCTTTTCTTTTGCTATTATATATCCTGCAAACTGTGATTGAGGTTGCCAATGTAAACCAAAACGAATTGTTTTTGCAAACACTTCTCCCGGAAAAAACAATAATGCAATTACTACTATCAAAAATAACCTTTGTCTCATATCTATATCCTTTATTTTTATATCTGCAATAAAATATTTCATAAAACTAAAGTCAAGAAAAAAATTATTCTATTTAATATCCAATCATCATAAAACTATTTACGGACTACAATAATAAAAAACTTGACTATTTTAAAACTTATCAATTATTGTTCAATACTAATAATAATTAAGGATGTATTATGAAAAATTATATTTCAGATACTTCAAAAATCGGTAAGAATGTCAGCATTGGATATAATTCTGTTATTGAAGATAATGTAGAAATTGGCAACGATTGCACAATTGGTAACAACGTAATTATTCATCCCAATACAAAATTAGGCTCAAATATTAGAATTGATGACAATACAATAATTGGCAAAAAACCAATGTTTTCACCTCGAAGTATTTTTAAAGCAGAAAAAAAATGGACTCCAACTATTATCGGCAATAACAATTCTATCGGTGCTAATGTAATAATTTACATACAATCAAACATCGGTGAATTCAATTTAATAGCGGACTATTCCAGCATAAGAGAAAATGTACAAATCGGAGATTATAATATCATAGGTAGAAATGTATCTATTGAGAACTTTTGTAAAATTGGCAACAAAAATAAACTTGAAACAAATGTCTATATCACTGCTTATTCTCTTATAGAAGACTATTGCTTTATCGCTCCTTGCGTAAGTACCAGTAATGATAATTTTGCCGGTAGAGATAAAGAAAGATTTAACCATTTCAAAGGTGTCACATTTAAAACAGGTGCTCGTATCGGTGTAGGTTCGACCATCTTGCCGGGCATCATACTAAATGAAGATGCCTTCGTAGGAGCAGGCAGCTTAGTAACAAAAGATATTCCGGCTAAAGAAATATGGATTGGTTCACCTGCTAAATATTTACGTAACGTACCCGAAACACAATTGTTAATTAATAATACCGATAAATAAAAAGGATGATATATGCGATGGTTAGTCATAATACCAACATATAACGAAAAAGATAATATTGCTGAGATTATTAATGAAGTACTATCTCAGGACGATATACTTGACATCTTAATCGTTGATGATAATTCACCTGACAAAACCTATGAAATTGTTGAAAAGCTTCAATCATCCAATACTAAAATTAAGCTAATTAAACGCTCAGGTAAACTCGGTTTAGGCTCAGCCTATGTTGAAGGCTTTAAATACGCTTTAAGAAACTCTTATGAAGGTATCATTCAAATGGATGCCGATTTTTCTCACGACCCGACTACAATCCCCATTATGCTAAAAGAAATTAATAATTACGACCTCATAATAGGTTCCAGATATATTAGCGGTATTAACGTAGTTAACTGGCCTCTAAGACGTTTACTTTTAAGTTATTTCGCTGCTCTATATGTAAGAGTTATTACCGGTATGCCTATCAAAGACCCTACCGGCGGTTTTAAATGTATTAAAAGTTCTGTCCTAACTAAACTAAAGCTTGATAACATAATGTCAGACGGCTATTCTTTTCAGATAGAAATTAATTATAGAGCATGGTTAAGAAAATTTAAAATAAAAGAGTTATCCATTACCTTTACAGATAGACGTTCAGGTCAATCTAAAATGTCTAAAAAAATTGTCCATGAAGCTATAACTATGGTCTGGAAACTAAAGCTTCATTCATTACTTAAAAAACTGTGACAATAATTAAAAATCTCAGTATTCAAAAACTTGTCTTTCAAGGATATGGATTAGGTTTTGATAATAACAACACCTACTTTGTTCAAAATGCTCTACCCGGAGATGTTCTTGATGTTGAAGTTTTATATACGAAATCAAAAAGTTATTTCTGTCAAATCATAAAAATCTTAAAATCTTCACCCCTAAGAAAAAATATTAGATGTTCTATTGGTAAACTATGCGGAGCCTGCGATTGGGTAAATATCGACTACAATCAGCAATTAGCATTTAAAAATATGTTTATCAAAGACTTATTTACACCTCTTCAACAAAGCATTTCACTCCCCCAAATTATACCTTCACCTGTAATCGATTATTACAGAAATAAATCATTGCTACCTGTTCAAATCGAAAATAATAAACCAATTATCGGTATGTATGCTAAACAATCACATAATGTCATTGAACATACCAAATGCTTTCTACATCCTGAAATTTTTAATCAAATTATCCAAGATATCAAAGAATGGATTATCCTCTCAAAAGTAAAAATATATGACGAACAAACTTTAACCGGAAATCTTAGACATATAGGATTTAGATGTAGTTTTGACCAACAATCAATAATTATAATATTAGTAACTAAAACCACTAAGCTACCTTTTACAAAACAATTAATACACTTACTTACTAATAAATATAAACAAATTAAAGGTATAATACAAAATATCAATAAATTACATACTAATACTATCCTTGGAGAATCTGATAAAATACTCTTCGGGCAAGATTTTTACCTTGAACATTTAGAAGCATTAAACTATAAAATCAACTATAAAGCTTTCTTTCAAGTAAATATTCCACAAGCAATTAACATATATAACCATATTAAAAAAAATATAAGTAATGACCCGGTAGTCCTTGATGCTTACAGTGGCACAGGTAGCATAGGCTTATTCATTGCCAGTCAAGCCAAAAAAGTTGTCTTTGTAGAATCTAACACTCAAGCTCATCAATCCGCTATCGAAAATGCTTATATCAACAATATTAATAATATAGAATTTAGAAATGCAGAAGTTAACAATGTAATAGATAACATAACCCAAGAAAATCTATTTAATACTGTAATATTTGACCCTCCAAGAAAAGGTCTCGAACCTGAAACTATCGAACTCATATCTAAAAAAAATATACCTCAAATAATCTATCTAAGCTGTAATCCAAGTACTCAAATACGAGATGTAAATCTATTCATTAAACATCATTACAAAATTAAAGAAATTTCCGCATTTGATATGTTTCCGCATACCTTTCACATTGAAAGCTTGATAATATTAGAAAAAACTTGACATATTCATTGAACTTTAAATTATGAATAATATATATTAAAAGAGGCTTATATGTCAAATAAACAAAAAAAAATTAAATTTAAAAAAAATTGGGTACAAGATTGGGTTGAAGCAGCCTTATGGGCGTTTGTTGTCGCTATGATTATTAGAAATTATACTTTCCAAAATTTTAAAATACCCTCTTCATCAATGGAATCAACCCTCTTAATTGGTGACTATCTTGTAGCGAATAAAATGAAATATTTCTTTAACGAACCTAAAAGAGGTGAAATAGTAACATTTAGAAACCCTGATGACCCAATCGAGCCCGAACCTCGTGATAAATTTATAAAACTAATCTCACCTATCTATTGGGACAAAGACAAATCCTTTTTTACTTATTATACCAAAAAAGATGTTGTTAAAAGAGTTATTGGTATGCCCGGAGATACTTTATTTGTTAGAAATAAAAACGTCTATATCAACGGTAAACTATTCAGAACCGGTCACGAACAATATATAGATTTAAATCGTACCTTTCCAAAAAGAGATAATTTTGGTCCGGTAATTGTTCCCGATAACAAATATTTCGTTATGGGAGATAACCGAGATAATAGTCTTGATAGCAGATTCTGGGGATTTTTAGATAAAAAAGATATAACCGGCACCCCTGCTTTAATCTTTTTCTCTAAAAGCGAAAGAGGAGATATTCGCTGGAACCGATCGTTCACTCTGATAAAATAGATATTAATCATTTTTATATACATATTCCCTTTTGCCTTAGAAAGTGTAATTATTGTAGCTTCTACTCAATAAATTATAATATTTCCCTTCTTGAATCTTTTATTAAGCAAATTAAGAACGAAATTACTTATTATAAAAACTATTATAATTTTAAGCCTCATAGCATATATTTTGGGGGTGGAACACCTTCATTAATGCCTGTAAAACAGCTTGATGAAATCATACAGTTAATCTCAAACCCTAAACAATCTTCTGTCAAAGAAATTACTATCGAAATCAACCCATATAAATTATCAAATAAACTACTAAAGGAATACTCTCAAATTGGCATAAATCGATATAGTTTTGGCATACAATCTATGATTAATTCAGAACTGAAAATACTTGGAAGATTACATAATAACAATGATATATCTAAGCTTTATTCAGAACAATTATTAAATAATAATTATAATTTCTCTTATGATATAATTTATGGACTGCCTAACCAAACTCTTTCTGATTTAGAAATAACTATCAATGAATTGCTAAAAATACCTCCATCACACTTTTCAATCTATTGCCTAAGCTTAGAAAAAGATGTCCCTCTCTATAAGGAAATTTCTAATATCCCTAATGACGAAACATTAGAAAATATGTATTTTACTATCAAAGAAAAATTAGAATCTGCTAACTATCTGCAATACGAACTATCAAGCTTTGCAAAAAACAATAATCAATCTATCCATAATACTGCATACTGGTCAGATAAATATTACATTGGACTTGGACCAAGTGCATCAGGATATCTTCCATCATTCAGATATACCAATATTAACAATGTAGAAAATTACTGCAATATACCAATCAATAACATACAATCAATTACTGAAGTTTCCACATCTGAACATCAAAAAGAATATATTATTACCGGACTAAGAAAAACAAAAGGAATTGAAATTAAACAATTTAATCACAAATTTAACACAGATTTCAAAATCAAATACTCTAAAGAAATCACTACCTTACTCAAAAATAACTTGATTATTGTTAATGATGAATATATCAAAATAAACCCTAAATATTACTTTATATCAAACGAGGTCTTATGCGAATTTATTTAACAATCCTATTTCTTATTATTACAATGGCATTATCTTGCCAAATACTTATCCCAATGGATGACTACCAAACCGATCATTTAAAGGCTTACGGTATTGCCTTTGAAGCACTTAAACAAGAAGTTCCTGTCAAATGGCTCTTAAATTATAGAGGTGGATCATTTCTTATGGATATAGATTCTGAAATCTCCAACCTATGTAGAATTCGAGGTGTTTCCTACGAATCTGTATCTGCATCTGATATCCAAAATATTTATAAAATCATTTCTGAAAACAATATGGAGGCAGTTGTCTTAGAAAAAGAACCTAAAATTGCTGTCTATATACCTACACATATCAATCCTTGGAGCGATGCAGTATCTAATGCTTTAAGATATGCAGAAATTGAATTTGACAGGATTTGGGATGAAGAAGTTATCACCGGGAAACTTAAAGATTATGATTGGTTACATCTACATCACGAAGATTTTACCGGTCAATTTGGAAAATTTTATTCGAGCTTTAGAAATGCCCCATGGTATCAAGAAGAAGTAAGAATTAGTACTGAAATGGCAAACAAACTTGGTTTTGAAAAGGTTTGGCAGCTTAAACAAGAAGTAGCTGAAAGAATTCGACAATATGTTATTTCCGGGGGATTCTTATTTGCAATGTGTGCCGCCACAGATACGATCGATATCTCCTTAGCTGCATATAATGTTGATATTTGCGATAAAGTATTTGACGGTGATGCTATCGATTTTGATTATCAAAATAAACTCGATTTCTCACGTACTTTCGCCTTTGAAAATTTTTCGTTAATTACCAGTCCTTATGTATATGAATTTTCTGATATTGATGCAAGTGATTATGTG
>JALNXV010000114.1 GCA_023230175.1 Candidatus Cloacimonadota bacterium | reverse complement strand
TTGGCAAGCGCTTCTTTAAAATTCGTATCGTTCGTAAGGATGGTGCGGATATTGACTTTCGAACCATTTTCTTGCGCGAAATGATTCGAACGTTCCTGTTTATTTTGACATTTGGAATAAGCGCATTCGCTGATACGATGGTTTTGCTTTTTTCAAAGCAACGCATTGGATTTTATGATTATGTCGCCGCTACACAAGTAATCGATATTGATTAATAAGGAGGAGAATTACTTATTATGGGAACACCACACATCAACGCAGAAAACGGAGCATTTGCCAAAGTTGTCTTAATGCCGGGCGATCCGCTTCGGGCAAAATGGATTGCCGAAACATATTTAAAGGACGTTAAATTGGTCAATCAAGTTCGCGGGATTCTTGGCTATACAGGCTTTACTAAAAACGGAAAGCGCGTTTCGGTTATGGCCTCAGGTATGGGCCAGCCATCAATTGGCATTTACTCACACGAACTTTACACGGGATATGGCGTCGAATCTATAATTCGTATTGGTACATGCGGAGCTTATCAAAATAACATCGATTTATTCGATGTACTCGTGTGTCAGACCGCCTCGACTGATTCAAATTGGGCTTCGCAATTTGATTTAAAAGGTGGAACATATTCGGCTTGTGCTGATTTTGAATTATTGTTCAAAACTTACGAAGTCTTGAAAAGCAAGAAGATGCCTCTAAAAGTCGGCAATATTTTGTCCGCTGACATATTTTATGATGTTGATCCAAACTCTTGGAAAAAGTGGGCCGCCCTTGGCGTTATGGGTGTCGAGATGGAGTCGTATAGTTTATATGCAACCGCATCTCGCTTAGGTAAAAAAGCTCTATGTTTATTGACGGTTACTGATCATTTTATAAAACCGGAAAAAGCGACTAGTGAGCAAAGACAACTCGGTCTAGGAAAAATGATCGAAGTTGCAATTGAAGTTGCCGAGTCTTTCGCATAATTATTGTTAATGACTGATTTACAAATAGCGTTCATAGTCACGGCTTCGCTAGCCGGATTGCTTCTTCTTTTCATCCTTTTTTTCAAACCGATCAAAAGGAGCATTTTAAGTCATCGCTATGTACGTAACTATGGTCGATTAATTTATAAAATCGCCCTTGATTATGATTTCTATTTGATAAATCAGTTTGGCTTATCACGTCAGGGAAACGAAATTCGCACAATTAATCACATTTTATTCGGCACAAAATGGATTTATGTGATTAAGGACTGCTATTATCGCGGCGCGATTAGCGCAAAGGAAAATGACGCCTCTTGGATTCATTACCTTAATAAGAAGAAAAAACGCTATATCGATAATCCCTTAAAAGTTAATACAGAAAATATTAATCAATTGTCAATGATTACCCAAATTGACAAAAATATGCTAATATCGGTTGTTGTCATCAATGATGACTGTCACGTTGAACCCTTTTCTAGAACGTCGAAAACTAATTTCTTCGTTTCGCGAGGACAACTAAGGAAACTGATTAAGGCGCTGGAAAATCAAGATGTTGAAGCAATTGATGAAAAAGCCCTTGATGCCGCTGTTAAAGAAATTGACCGGTTAAATCTAAATCACAAAAAATGAACATCGCACAAAAAGCATTTCAAACATATCGAAAACATTTGGCTAGTAAATTAGCCATTGCCTTTTCCTTTACTGTTTTTGTTCTCGCCTCACTTGCCATTGGCCTTTTGGGCAGTTATTTGTTTGTTTTGCTTGTGCCGATAATTATTCTTCCTATTTATATATGCTTACAACTTACAAATAGTTCCTTTGCTAAAGGGATGCCGCTTAGTCAAAGAAATTTCTTTGCCTTTTATAAAGTGGCGTTTACACCAACACTGAATGGTGCTTACCAAGTAATTTCCTCATTTTTAAAAGCCGCCCTTATTTATTTTGGTCTCTCGTTTGTTGTTATTTTCATTATGCTACAAGTGTATCTAACAAACGACGCTTCCTTTGCTCAAGAATTTCAAGGCATTACGGCTTTAATCACAAATGGCATGTATCAGAATGCTTTACAAGCATATGAGGAAAACGCCACCGTCTTATTTATATCAACTGTTGCAAGTTTGATTAGCGGTGGTTTATCGCTTTTAGCTTTTATGCATTTTATTGGGCGGAATTCGATCGTTCCTCATCTCGCCCTTTCGATGTCTGCTTTGCCAGGGAAAATCGCTTATTCTGTTCATCGTCAAGGTTTGAAAGTATTTAAAAGCGAATTTAATGGCGACTATTATCGGGCATCATGGCTGGCTGCACCAATAATCCTTATTGGTTTTGCCGGTGGAGTGCTCGCTACTTATTTCTTTACAAGTAATACTTACCTAATTCTTTTATCTGGCTTTGCTGGAGCTTTTATTCTTCTCACCCCTTTCCTTCCTTATTTTCTTGATGTAGTTGAAGAACTCTTTAAAAAATATAAAGACCGTTATCTAAGAGTTTCAATCGATCAGGCGACAAGGGTTTATGAAGAAATCAAAGTCGCTCAGCAATTAAGCGAAGAACAGCAAAAAGAACTCGATAAGTTGATAAATGATTTAAAAAATCAATCCGAGAATAAAAAAGTCGATAATCAATCCGACGATGATAGTTACGAAGAATAGTACTATATGATAGAAAAAAGTGCTGACTAATCAGCACAAATTGGTCGATGGAGCAGGTGACGGGAATCGAACCCGCGTAACTACCTTGGCAAGGTAGTGTTCTACCATTGAACTACACCTGCAGGATGAGATGCGAGTATCATTATAAAGAAGTACGAGCGATTATTCAAGCACGAAAAATTGTGATAAAATAAATAGTTACTCTAAGAGTAAAGGAAAAACGATATGGATGCTTACAAACAATTAGCCGAATTAATCTTCCCAGACATTCAAGAATCGCTTGAAGATTTAGAAAAAAAGTATCCGCCCCGCAATTTAAAAGAAGGGGCACAGGTCACTCGTTTTGCGCCATCTCCAACCGGATTTTTACACACTGGTTCCTTGTTTACGGCCATGGTTGCTAAAAAAACAGCTAAAGATAGTGGTGGTCTTTTTTATCTTCGGCTTGAAGATACCGATACAAAAAGAGAAATATCAGGAAGTGGCGAACAGTTAATTTCTCAACTCGCGGAATTTGGCGTTACTTTAGATGAGGGATATCTCGGTGATCGCGACATTGGCCATTACGGCCCATATCGGCAAAGTAAAAGAGCTTATATTTATAAGACAGTAATCAAATATTTAATAGAGAACAATTTAGCGTATCCTTGTTTTTGTTCAAGCGAAGAGTTAGATGTTTTGCGTAAAATGCAAGAAGCTCAGAAAGTAGTGCCTGGTTATTATGGTCGATATGCGACGTGTCGATATCTTTCTGCTGAAGAAGCAATTGCTAAAATCAAAAACGGTGCCTCTTATGTTATCCGTTTTAGAAGTAGTGGTGATCACCTCCGTAAAACAGTTATTAAAGATTTAATACGTGGTGAAATTAGCATTGCAGAAAATGATATTGACATCGTCATTTTGAAATCCGATGGTCTTCCGACTTATCACTTTGCCCATGTTGTCGACGATCATTTTATGCACACGACAGTTGTCACACGTGGTGAAGAATGGATTTCTTCTCTTCCGATCCACATAGAAATTTTCAATGCCTTAGGTTGGCAAGCGCCTGGATACGCTCATCTGCCACTAATCATGAAGATGGAAAACGGCAGCAAGCGTAAACTATCAAAAAGGAAAGATCAAGAAGCAGCGGTCAGTTATTTCATCGAAGATGGTTATCCGCCACGGGCTGTTATGGCCTATTTAATGTCAATTGCCAACTCCAATTTCGAAGAGTGGACCGAAGAAAACAAGATGTATGATATTGATAAGTTCACTTTCAACTTAAATAAGATGTCTTTGGACGGTGCTCTTTTCGATCTTGATAAGCTTACCTTCTTTGCAAAAGAAGTTATTGCCCGTATGAGCGCCCATCGCCTTGCTTCATTATCAAAAAAGTGGGCGATTAATTACTCGCCAGAGTTACTCGATTTAATTAATCGGGGCGCGGAATATTATGAGGAAATTTTAAATATTGAACGCGAAAAGGAAAACCCTCGCAAAGATTTTGCAAAATACAGCGATATTTATTCGCATATTCGTTTTTTCTATCACGATCACTATCTCAATTTGGTTTCCGATGTTTTGCCATTTAATGAACGAATCGATAGAAGTAAAATCAGCAATTTTTTAAAGGATTTTATTATTGAAAATGACTATTCACAAGATAACGATTCTTGGTTTACAAGTCTTAAAGCAATCGCACTAAAAAGTGGCTTTGCGAATAATAATAAGGAATATAAGGCCAATCTTGATAAATTCGTTGGTCACATTGGTGATGCCGCCGAAATTCTAAGAATTTCGCTGACGGGAAGTAAAAATTCGCCAAACCTTTGGGCGATTCTTAAAGTCCTCGGCAAAGATGAAGTTGATTTAAGACTTAAATATATTATTGAAAAGTTAAGCTGAAACTGATTTACTATATCTCGTCGGTCCTATGGTCAAGCGGCTAAGACGCAACCCTCTCAAGGTTGAATCGCGGGTTCGATTCCCGCTAGGATCACCATTTTTGCTAAACAATCTGATTTAAGTCAGATTTTTTTATAAAATTCTCATTAACTAAACTTAATTTTAATAATCATTATAAATCTAAAGTTTAGATTTATTTATTATAACTTGTTAGCATTAAACTCGCGATCATCGCAAGTTGATTTTCGAAAATGTCATAGTTAATTTTATCTTCAGTATCATTCGGTGTGTGGTAATAGCGGTCATCAAAATGAACAAATGAGAGGGAAATAATTCTTAAAAGACCAAGATAATAATGGTCGCTATTTGGCTGGTTTCCGGGCATGATGTAGTTTTCGATGTCATATTCCTGACATTTGTTTTCTATCGATGAAGTCAAGCTGCCATAATTACCAATAATTTCTAATTCATAATCATTTGAGCCGCCACCAATCATATCAAGATTGAAAGAAGCTCTTGTATCTGATTTTTCACCGACCATATTTCTTGAATAGAAAAAAGAACCATACAACCCAGCTTCTTCGCCGTTATAGGCAATGAAAATGATGTTTTTCAATAGTCGTTCTGCGTTTGCAGAGTAAATGCGAGCAAGCTCGAGCATACCAGCAACGCCCGAAGCATTGTCCAATGCTCCAGCAAAATAGCCATCGTCTTCAGCATCAAAGCGACCTAAGTGGTCAATATGCGATGAAACGATAATTGATGAGGTAGCGCCAACATCTAATATACCAATGACATTATTGACTGTTTTTGTCGCTGTATCCACTTCATATGATACATCAACTTTATTTAAGCCGGTGCCGATGTTATTAATTAGTCGAGAATACGATTCTCCACTTGAGTAGAGAATAAGGAAATCGCCATTATTAAACATGTCGCCTTGTCCATACTCAATTGTCGGATATGGATAATCCCCATCGCGAACAATGGCTCCCTTTGCACCGTCATTATATAAGTCGCCAAGAATAGTGGAAGTAATACTATCAACTAGTACGATTTTGTCAGCGTAATTAACGCTTGTATTTGTAAAACTCACTAATTCAGCTTGATCATTGAATTCGCGAGGGGAATAGACAATACCAAACGAAGAAAAAAAGAAGGAAAAATCGTACGCATAACGATATCTTTCGGTTGCTGTTTTCGCTGTATTCCCTACTTCAAAAGAAAAATACTCGCTAAAAATGCGCGTGTAATCTTGCTGATATGGTTGAAAATATCCAGTTTCTTCAGAATAAGGGGTTAGTCCTAATTGTTGAAATTCATCAGCGACATATTGGCAAGCAAGAAGATTATCAGCACTGCCTGAAGCGCGTCCACCAATTTCTGAACCAGCCAAGTAGGAAAGATGCTCTTTTACGTTATCCTTTGATATTAGGGCATCAACATTTTTTAGCGGTCCGTTTGGATCATCACTTGTATTCGATATTGAGTCATCATCAGAAAATGATGAGTCACTGTCTGCGGGTGTGCAGGCGATAAGCGAGACAATGCCGACAATTCCTAGTATAAGCAAATTACGATTTTTCATATTAGACCTCTTTGATGCGTTATGTAAATATTATTCGTATGAATAAAACATTTCAACAATAATATTCGCGATAAATGCTAAAAGCGCTTTTATTGTGATAATATGTATCCATGAACGCTATCTTTTTATACTCGGAAGCTCCTGGTAACGGCAAAATTGTTAAGCGTATATCTTATATCGAAAAAAAATTAAATAATATTTTTTCGAAAGTCGATATTGTTAAAACGAATAATCTGCTTGAACTTGCCGAAAACGCAAAAAAGTCATGTGGCAATTACGATGTTTTAATTTTTGCTGGTGGCGACGGGACCTTCCATCGCATCATCAACGCTATTGCCAAGGAAGAAAATAGACCGATTCTTGGATACATCTCAAGCGGAACCTTAAATGATTTTGGTAAGAATTTTGGGATTAATCGTCGTATTTCTAAATCCTTAAAAATTATCAAAAAAGGGAAGATAAAACCATTTGATATTGGTCTTATCAATGGAATAACATACTTCGCTTTTGTTGCCGCGATAGGCGCATTTAGTGAAATCTCTTATGCGACAAAAAGAGGAAGAGTAAAATTATTTGGCAAAATGGCTTATTACGTTAATGCCGTCAAAGATGCGGTAGCGCCGCAAAGCTTTGATGTTAAGATAGTTATCGACGGTATGACTTACGAACACAAAGTGCCATTCGTTTTACTGCTGAATGGCAAATATATTGGTGGTTTCCCCATTAGTTTAAGAAATAAGGTTGACGATGGAAAATTTGATCTATATCTTACAAAACCAGGACTATTTAATGGTCTATTAAATTATCTTTTTTTGAAACGTCACACTTCCTATTATCGAGTTGATAAAATCTCCATTTTTCCTAACATAGAAAAGCCGTGGTGCGTCGATGGTGAAGAGGGAACATCTGGTCCAATCGACATTGTTTTACTAAAAAAGCACATGAATATATTTACGAATAGATAGTTTGCCAAGATAGCAAAATAGAGCCTAATTTGCTTGCTTTTTTGAAAATTCGGTGCAATTCCCAAGTAATTTTGAAATTATTGTGTAGAATATTAAATATTCTTATATTAAACTATAATCATAGAAAAGCGTAAGCCCAGAAAGAAGGTATTTTATGAAAAAAATTACTCTCGCTTTAACCATCTCAGCACTAATTGCTCTTGTTCTAGGTGTTGGAATCTTTGTTGTTGAGGCCTTCATTAACCCAGGAGTATATACGTTCGCCGGTTTCTTTATGGATAGCTGGGGACAAATTTACTCATGGTTCAGTTTTCTAACTAACCCAGACTGGGGTGACTTACTCCGCATTGTGATGCTTTCGGCAATCGGTGTATTCGGTTTAGTTATTCCAATTATTTGGATTGTTCTAATGGTTAAATACAACAAACCAAAATCAGCTTTAGTTCTAGTTAGCTGGTACCTCATTCTTGCTGTAAGCGTTTTTGATACAGCTTTTTTAATTGGATCACCGAACTTTCTCGCTGTTGTATTAGCTCCATCTGACATTCTAACTTCAATTTTATTATGGGCCACCCATGGTTTCATCGCCTTAGCCCTAATTCTTGTTCTTGTTGCCGGCATAATTAACATGGTTTATTGTGCCAATGCTCCAACTCCACCAAAGAGAACGTTTTCAAATGCGAGTGGATCTGATGAGCGTTTAGTATTAATTCGGGAAGAACCACAACCAAATGCGCCTAGCGCAGATGAGATACGCGAAGTTCTTCATGACGAATTAGAAAGCGCACCTGTTCCAGCTGAAAAACCCGAACAGGCTCAATCGCCAGTCCATACCGTTAACACTCAGCCGGGAATTAGCGGACCTCTATTAGTCCAGTATATTAATACTTATGGTCCTCAAGCCCAACCACAGGCTGCTCCGGCTCCGCAACAAAACCTATATCCGCCATATCCCTTCTTAGCTGCTTGCCCTTGCGCTCGCGGTAATTTTGTTCCTTGCATGCAAGCTGGTTACTGCCCTTGCATGAAAGACGGAAAATTCCCATGCTTGGAACAACATAGTGTCTCAGAACCAAAACCTGAACCAAAACCCGAACCTGTTCCTGCTCCAGTTGTTGAACCAAGTCCAGCACCTGCAGTCGTGGCGCCAGCCGTAGCACCCGCAGCAAGCGGTGGTTATGATGTGGTCAAGGAAGAACCAGCTAAATCCGAAGCGGTCGATGTCGAAAAGATTAAAGAAATAATGCATGGCGAATTAGGGTTAGTTCAACCTATTGAAAAGCCATTAGTCAAAGAAGAGCCAAAGGCTCCTGCCCCATCGGTCGTACAAGTCGGACCTTCGCTTGAAGAGATTAGAGCTATGGTTCGTCAAGAATTAAAGGTCGAGGAAAAAGAAGAAAAACCAGCGCCAATTATCGTCGCTGTTCCTGCTCCTTTACCAGCAAAAAGCGAACCAGTTAGTGAACCATTAAGCGAAGATAAAATTAGAGGTTTGATTGCTGATGAATTAGCGAAACTAATCGTTAAGAAAGAACCAGAGCCGATGCCTGAACCCGAAGCTGAACATGTAAGCGAGGATTCAATTCGCGCTATCATTGCTGATGAATTAGCAAAAGTAGTCGCTAAGCCAGAACCCGCACCAGTCGAGACAGTAAAACCTGTCACTTCTGATGAAATGAGGCGAATAATGGCGGAAATGGTTGATAGATTAGTTGCAGTTAAACCAGAACCCGCACCAGTTGTTGCGCCTGCACCAGTTGTCACACCTGAACCCAAACCTGCTCCAGCTCCGGTTAAAGTTGCGCCACCAGTTGTCGCACCCAAAGCGAAGCCGGCTCAAAAAGAAGAAGAGGATAGCGAGGAGAAAGTTAGTTATGTTCGCATTCCTTTCCAAACCCGCATTCAAAGTGTCGACAAGGAAATGAAAATGAACTTCAATGAATTGAAGAGCGAAATCATGAGTTACGGCGTTAAGAGTCGTATCTCCAATTCGGGCGATACCTTCAGACTCCATACCAAAACATACGTTAAAATTACGATTGCTGGTAAGAGTTTAAAGTTGTATTTTGCTCTTGATCCAAAAGATTATGAAAAGACGACACTGCCAGTTCAAGATGCTGGACACAAAGGTATTTATAAAGAAATTCCATTAGTGTTCAAGGTCAAATCAGAACTCAGCTTAAGACGTGCCAAACAACTTATTGCTGACGTGATGGAAAAGAATGGTCTCGAACAAGGCAAAGTCGAACTCCATAATTGGGTTAAAGAAATCAAAGCCTAAACATCATTCAAAAA
>JALNXV010000113.1 GCA_023230175.1 Candidatus Cloacimonadota bacterium | reverse complement strand
CATATCTCAACCCGGATAAATAAGGACTATATTGACCAAAAAAGCTATGATTATGTTAATCAAAAAATTCAGCTTAAAGGTATACAAAAAATATTATCTGATTACAAAATGTATATCATAGGTTTATGCATAATAATTTGCTATTTTATTGTTAGCTTGTATAATAAAAGCCCAAACCCTTATTTCTATCTAAAATAGCATATTTAATGAAATCAGCTTTGTTATCAAAACAAGACTTAAAAGAGGAAAAACAAATCTAATTTTGATTTTAAGTCCTATAAATTATCGAAATTACACAATAAATTGCTAATTATCAACATACAACACACCAGCCAAGCTCAACTCACTATAAATAAGACTGTTAAATAATATTGTTGTGCGAGCATCCTTGCTTGCACTATAAACTTCTTAACTGTATAAAAATCAATAAATAAACCCCCTACAAGCTGAAAGCTCGTATAACAATATTAATATATTAATCTACTATCTTCTAATTTATTATCTTTAAAAACCTTATGACAAAAAAACTACAGGCAAAGTACAAGTAAAAGACAAGGGACCTCCAAGAAGCTTTTGACCATCTTGGAGGTCCCCTGTAATTAAGTCTAATTATCTCTATCTATCTTAAATAGGATTTTTATTATTAAAGAGTATTATATACTACTGAATATTTTAAATAATTATATTTTACGAACATCTTTATTTGTATCAAAAACAACTTAATTTCTATAATATCAATCAATAATCTTACAGAACACAGCTTAATAATGTTCATAATTCTTTCATTTTGCTTGACAAAAAAAGTACAATAAAAATACTGCAATTAGCTTTGGTTCACATAGAGTGCTAAGATGGAATTCGGTTAAAATCCGAAGCAGCCCCCGCTACTGTAACAGGTACAAGAGGTTAATATCCACTCAAAAAAGTTTTATATCTTTAGAAGAATAAACTTAATTGGGGAAGGGAACCTTAAGGATTAAACCTGTAAGCCAGGAAACATGCCAAGCTAAAATAAAGCAAAAGTCTTTCGGGCGGAAAGAAATGTTTGGTTCAATTATACCATCAAATTTTCTGCCGGAAAAGTAAGGAGTAACACAATGAAAGTGTTTAAGTACTTATCCGGGTTGAACAAAAACCTATTAATCTTTTTTATATTAATAGGTATTCACCCATTATTCTCTTTTGATTTCTCAGATATCCTTTTTTGGGTTGGTGAAGGAGAAAATCAAGCAGCCCTTGTCATTGACTGGCAAGACGGAAAAGAACCTCAATCACTATTATGGGGATTCAGATGGTCGGGTACAGCGACCGGTCAAGATTTAATTAATGCAGTAGTTCAGGCAGACAATCGCCTCAGTGGAGATGTAGACGCTCTCGTTTCACAAGTTTATTATGATATTAACAATAATCAATTTATTGATGATAATGATCATAATATTAACTATAGCTTGTTTCCTAATAATTACTGGAGTTATTGGGTAAAACAAGATTCCGGAGATAATTGGGGTTATTCAAATAATGGCATTGCAGGAAGAGAATTAAGCAACGGTTGTTGTGATGCTTGGGTATTTGTAGAAGACTGGGAAGAAGAACATTCAGAACCAACATTACCTATCCCGGCACCTCCTGAAACAATAGAAAATAACTTTATCGAATTTTCTGATATTGCATACTGGATAGGTGAAGGTGAAAATCAAGCTATGTTAGTGATTGACTGGAATGACGAAAGCCAAAACCCTTCTTTAGCTTGGGGTTATAAATGGAATGGTACAGCTAATGCCACAGATATGATTAACCAAATAGCCGAAATAGATATCAGGCTTGAAGCTAATTTAAGTTCAGGATTTTTGGATAATTTAATTTTTACTGTTGACGGTGAGGTTGTAAATTCAGGTATTGGCGGTGACCCTGATTGGTGGAGTACTTGGTCTAGACGTTTAGATTCAACTTGGTCGATGAATGGAGGTGTTGTAACTGCACTGAACGATGGTGATGTCTTTGGATGCTCTTACGGTTTTAGTCCGGCAACAGAACCTGATTTACCATTGCCGGTAGAAGCTATTGAGCCACCGATTGATGATTTGATAGCAAACAATGTCGAATACAGGTTAAGAAATGGAGTAACACACATACTTAATGTAACCAAAAACGATTCATACGAGGTTATTTCTAACATCAATCTTGTGTCTGTTCCTGAAAATATTACGACTTGGGTGGATACTCTCCTAAATGTATGCATTACGACAACTGAAGATGTAACCGGAGATTTTGACATTGAATATCAACTAGTTTATGATAACTTAGTATCAAACATAGCTACAGTAAGATTAAGTTTATTAAACGGTTTTTCAGGAGCTGTCGGCAGTAATGACAACGAAGCTATTGCTAATACTGATAACAGAATTATTGCATGGGCTACCGGTATTGAAATTCAACGAGGATACGTTGATATAAGAAACCGGGAATTAGGTTTTGTTGAATATGGAGAAATAGAAAATGCTATAGGATTTGCAGAAGGTAATAGTATGAATGTTATTTCGTTAGGTGATAGTGGCATAGTAACTGCATCTTTTGAAGGCTCTATTCTTAATGGAGAAGGTCCTGATTTTGCAATTTTTGAAAACGGTATAAATGATTTTTCTCTTGAGCTTGCATTTGTGGAAGTAAGTTCTGACGGCACAAACTTTGTTAGATTCCCTGCTGTCAGTTTAACTCAATGTGACACTCAAGTTGGGAATGCAGGTCCGGTAGACCCTCGAGATATTCATAACCTTGCGGGAAAATATAGAGCAGGTTATGGAACTCCTTTTGATTTAGAAGAATTAAGTGATTCTTTAAATATTGATATAAATAATATTACTAATGTTCGAGTAATAGATGTAGTTGGCAGTATTTTACCTGAATATGCAAGCAGTGATATTTATGGTAATATCATAAATGACCCTTTCCCAACTCCTTTTGCTTCTTCTGGCTTTGATTTAGACGGTATTGGTGTATTTTATATGAACACCACTAACATAAGTGAAGGATCAATTAATAAAACTTCAATTCAATTACATTCAGCTTATCCTAATCCTTTCAATCCTACAACTACACTCAGTTTTACTCTGCCTGAACCAAGCAATGTACTACTGGAAATCTTCAATGTTAAAGGTCAAAAAGTGAAAACCTTAGCTAATGATCATTATTCAAAAGGAACTCATAATTTTATTTGGGAAGGTACAAATGATCAACAAAAAACTTTAACTTCCGGAATGTATTTTTACAGACTTAAAACAAATGACAAAGTCATAACAAAGAAAATGATGTTAATTAAATAGAAACAATAACAAACAATAATGCTCCGACTTAATGTTGGAGCATTATTTATTTATTACTCAAACTATTATAAAACTAAATGCAATAAAAGGCTTTGAAAAATTTATTAATATCTGGCGACTAACCGAAACTGTTGAATATTTCAGTTATTGTTCTACAAGTCCCTTCTCGCTTTGCGATTAGAGACTCAAATCCATTTCAGCCGGACTTGACTTGCAATGAAGCGAAGCGAATGTGAATTGAGAACGGCGTAATTTCCTATTTTATAAACTCTTATCCCCATTATTTAAAATGGGGGTTTAAATGAAATAAATATATTCATTTCCCTATTAGCGACTTAAGTCTCTAATAGGGAAAGATATTGAAAGACAATCATTTATCCATCGGATTAAAATCCGAGGCTATGAGTTTTGATTGCTTCACTTCGTTCGCAAAAACAAACCGGATGAACCGTCCGGTTTTAAATTTGAATGGATTTTTTCATTTTGAGACAAGCTCTTAAGACTCCAAGTATGAGTTATGTAATTTTTAAATAATTCTTGACAAAACTTAAATTCTATAAGATAAGTGTATTAGTCAAGTATCAAAACATTATTGGAGGGATAATGAAACATAATAAAATATTATATATATTAATCATCAATATTATCTTAGCAGGATTATGTTCATGTGCTACTATACCGAAAGGAGCTGTTGCAGTTAAAAATTTTGATAAAGAAAAATACCTTGGTAAATGGTATGAAATAGCAAGAAAAGATTTTAAATATGAACGTAATTTAAATAACACAACAGCTGAATATTCTCTCAATAAGAACGGGACAATAAAAGTTTTAAATAAAGGTTATAATACTATAAAAAAAGAATGGACTCAAGTAACAGGTAAAGCAAAATTTATAGATAAAGAAAATATTGGTATGCTTAAGGTCTCATTTTTCGGACCATTTTATTCGGGATACAATGTAATAGCAATAGATGACGATTATAAATATGCACTCGTAGCAGGAGCAAGTCACAAATATTTATGGTTTTTATCTCGTGATACCACTATGCCTATCAAGATAAAAAACAAATATCTTAAACTTGCAAAAGAGATTGGTTATGATACAACAGATCTAATATGGGTTCAGCATAATAAACAATAAATATATTTAAGGATTTTATGAATACATATTTTGATAATGCGGCAACATCATTTCCCAAACCAAAACAGGTATCTACTGCTATTAGTAATTGTCTTGAGAATATTGCAGGAAGTTACGGTCGGGGGAGTTCAACAAACAACATATCAATCGCTCAAACCTTTTTTGATACAAGAGAACAATTAGCCAATCTTTTTAACATCAATGATTCCTCAAAAATAATATTTACACTGAATGCTACGATGGCGATGAATACAATTTTATTTGGATTAAACCTTAAAAACAGACATATCTTAATTAGTCCTATGGAACATAATTGTGTAACAAGACCTCTAAATTATCTACAACAAAAAGGGATTATCAATTATGACACCTTGCCTGCCGACACCGATGGCTTTATAAAGATTAATGAGATAAAACAATTAATCAAACCAAACACTGCCTTAGTTATCATAAATCACGAAAGCAATATTAACGGAGTTGTTCAAAACTTAACAGAAATCAAACAACAAATAAAAGATATACCGCTATTAATTGATGCATCTCAGTCAGCAGGTCATTTTCAAATTGATAATCAAATCTTAGATTCAGATTTCATCGTATTTACCGGACATAAAGCTCTCTTAGGTCCAACAGGAATTGGAGGCTTCTATATTAAAGACCAAAATAAAGTATCATCATTTATATACGGCGGGACAGGTAGTATTTCAGAATCACTCAATATGCCTGAATTTACTCCTGATAAATTTGAGGCCGGAACACCTAACATCATTGGAGTTTATGGACTTAATACTGCATTACATAATCTACCTGAATATATAAATAATCAGGATATATACAATTTTATCAAAGAACTAAAATACAATACAGACTACAAAGTGTATTCAGCTAATGATTTTTCAAGACAAGGATTTGTTATTTCAATAACACATCCAACAAAATCTATAACGGATATTCATAATTTACTACAATCTAAATATAATATAATATCCAGAATAGGATTACATTGCTCTCCTCTTGCCCATCAACACATCAACACATACCCAACCGGAACTATCAGATTCTCCTTTTCTGCTTACCATAGAAAAGAAGATATAGAATTTTTATTATCTATATTAAAAAAACTACAAGACTAACACAACTAAATAAAAAACTTGCTTTTTTTCTTTTTAAGACTTATAATATCATTAAATAAAAAAAAGGAGTCAATTATGGCACAGATAAAACTTAAAGGAAATCCCATCAATACAAACGGTGATTTACCGAAAATAAATAGTATCGCTCCTAATTTCACATTAACTGCTCAAGATCTATCAGAAATATCATTGAAAGAATACTTCGGCAAAAAAATAATTCTTAATATATTCCCAAGTATTGATACTCAAGTATGTGCAACTTCAGTAAGGAAATTTAATGCAGAAAGTTCAAACTTAGACAATACAGTTGTTCTTTGCATTTCAGCTGATTTACCATTTGCTCATTCCAGATTTTGCGGTGCTGAAGGATTAAATAACGTCATAACTTTATCTAACTTTAGAGATAATGATTTTGCTAATAAATATGCTTGTGAAATTATAGACGGACCAATGAAAGGTTTACTTTCAAGAGCAATCATTATTATCAATGAACAAGGTAAAGTAATCTATACAGAACAAGTTTCTGATATAGTATTAGAACCTGACTATGAAAAGGCTTTAGAAGCTTTAAAAGAAAACTAATTAAATAATTCAATTAAAGGTTCAAGGTTTTCTTGAACCTTTTTTTATTTGATAACGACGCTACAATATAAAAAATAATTCTAAAGCTTTACAGAGTATACTTAAAATTAGAAATAATTAACTGATTAGACAAAAATTTATAAAGTCTGTTAAATCATATTATTGTGCGAGCATCATTGCTTGTCCTAAAAACTTTAAGTGATAGGTATTCAATATTTTATGAAACTACAAGCTGAAAACTTGTGGAACAATAATTGAAATTATTCAACAATCTCTTATACTATTTAAACAAGACGACTTTGTTAATTAAATAGACAATATCATTTGAATTGTCAACTATTTCAAATTTATTCATTTTTTCTCTTGACATTTTATACAACAACTCTTAACCTTGACATAAAGGTTAATATAGTGAATAATTTTTATGTTTGAATAAGATTACTACCCTATTTCAATTCAAACATAATCATATACTAATCAAAAATGAATCATTCAATTATTTGATTCAAATTTTGATTTAGAACAATAAAAAGGAGAAAAGTATGAAGAAACTTAGTTTTCTTTTAGTCCTACTTAGCTTAGTAGGGATGTTGTTGGGACAAAACCTCTTAACGGAAGACTTTGAAGGTGACACTTCAAGCTGGACAATCGTAAATGGAGAAATAACAAATCAATGGCATATTGGAAATTCTTTAGCTAATGGTGGAAGTAATTCAATTTACATATCTAATGATGCCGGTGTTACTAATGCCTATACAACAGATTCAGCATCAACAGTACATTTTTATCGTGATATAACTTTCCCTGAAAACTGTGCATCAATAACATTAAGTTTTGACTTTCAAGGAATGGGAGAAGGATCAAATTGGGATTACTTAAGGGTATATCTTTTTGATACAGATCAAGAAATTATCGCTGAAACATCAGCTCCTTCATCTGATCAACTTGCTCAATTTTTAGATATTAACCCATGGGCGCAACAATCAATTCAAATTAATACTGAAAATTGTGGATTAACTAAAAGATTAGTGTTCACTTGGAGAAATGATGGTTCAGGTGGAACTCAACCTCCTGCTGCCATTGATAATATTTCAATCGATTATTTGATTGCAACTCCGGAACCTTCTCCTGCTATATTAGTATCTCCTGCCAATGAAGCTATTGATATGAACTTATCTCAAATTTTAGAATGGGAACCAAGTGGCGGTTCTGCACCAACAGGGTACGAAATCTATTTTGGTGAAACAAATCCTCCAGCCTTTATAGCTGATTTAGGCGATACAACATCATGGACCCCTACTATTGAACTTAATTTCAATACCACATATTACTGGAAAGTAGTTCCATATAATGAGGAAGGATATGCATCTAACTGCCCTGTATGGTCATTCACAACGATGAATGATCCAACTCAACCATTACCTTATACTCAAAATTTTGATGGAGAAGAAGCAACCTCTCTTTCAGCAATCAATTGGACAGGGAATATGTCTATTGGAGCTAATCATGGTGTTGATGATTCTAAAGCTATATATAAAAATGTATATGGCACAAGCACAAATACAATTGCAAATGTAACTACAAATCCAATAGGACCAATTATTGATAATACAGAATTAAAATTTGACTATAGAGTGGTTGACTACACAGGGTATAGTGCCGGGGATTATGTAGCAACAGAATTAGACGGTGATATAATTGAAGTCTTAGTTTCTACTGATTTTGGAGTAAATTTTACACCTATATATGAAATTAATTCAACAAATCATATATCTTCAACAAACTTTGCAAACATTACTCTTGACCTTAGTGATTATGTTGGAGAAAAAGTACAACTTCAATTTATTACTACTAAAGGTGCTGAAAATTCATCAGATTACTATATCGACATAGATAATATAATAGTTCGTGAAGTCCCCTCAAATCCTACTTTTGCGATTACACCGGCAAGTAAAGATTTTGGATTACAAGAAATATTAACTAATCATACACAAGAATTTATCATTTCTAATACCGGAGCAGGTAACTATAATATCACTGATTTAAGTATAACAGGAAGTGAATATTTTACTCTTAATCCGGAAGAATATACCTTACCAATTAATATTTCAGTAGATGAACCATTCACTTTAACCGTAACATACTCTCCCCAAATAGTTGGAGAATTCACAGCTCAACTTCTTATTACCGATAACATTGATAATTCAGTTCATGAAATAGCTCTAAGTGGTTCTTCATTTAACCCAATTATCTCAGATTTCCCATATATTGAAACCTTTGATGGAGAAGAATACCCATCACCAAATTGGACAAGAATGAGTGGCCTTATAACAGATGAGAGTCAACCAACTGTTGTAACAACAGGATGGCTTGGTACTCCATTTTTTGGACATATTATCGATCATGAATTTGGTCCTGCTACAAAATTAAACATCTATGGATCAAGTAGAAATCATTGGTTAGTAACTCCACCTATCAATCTTGATGAAGCAGATGGTAATGTAACTTTATCATTTGACCTTGCATTAACAAAATATTATTCTTCAGCACCCGAAGCAGGTCCTGAAGGAGTTCAAGGTGAATGTTTAGATGACAGATTTGCTGTTGTAATATCTACTGATAATGGTCAAACTTGGACAAATGAAAATATTTTAAAATTATGGGATAATGCAGATTCAGAAAACGTATTTAACAATATTAGTATTGAAGGCGAAAATATCTCTATTAATTTAAGTGAATATAGTGGTATAGTAAAAATTGCTTTCTATGGTGAATCTACTGTTTCTGTTTCCGGTGATGACAATGATTTACACATTGATAACATCAGTCTAACTATTTCAGGTACAACACCTCAAATCTTACCTCCAAACAACCTTACTTATTCTATTGAAGAAAATAATGTTACTTTAAACTGGGAAGCTCCTAACAGAAACTTAACAGGCTATAAAGTATATCGTAACGATACAAATCTTGAAACCTTAGACACAAATACATTAACATACAATGATACTGATCTTGAAGATGGTACATACACCTATTCTGTTACTGCCTTATATGGAACAGAAGAATCAGAAGCAGTAACTGTCGAAGTTGAAGTTGACACTCAAGGTCCGGATATTCTATTACCTCCAAGCAATTTAGAAGCACAAGTTAATGGCAATAATGTCGTACTTGGTTGGGATGAACCGGGTGGTGATACATGGTTTACTCATGCTGTTATTGATAACTTCTCAGATGCCATTGGTACAGATTCAGCAGTAGAATTTGCTGTTGCTCAAAGATTTAGTC
>JALNXV010000112.1 GCA_023230175.1 Candidatus Cloacimonadota bacterium | reverse complement strand
GTTTTATGTGTATTTGATTTGGAAGGAAATATTATAACTTCTGAGCCATATGATGTTATTCAGACCTTTAAGCATGTACCTAGTCATAATTTTAAAGACTATAATCCTAATAGAATAGAACTAGATAAAATATTTGATATGTACCAACAATTAGCACCAATCTTAAAGAAAGATTATGCTGATTTGAATAGAAACATAATTGTGAAAAATAAAAAAAGATTAGAAAATTGGTCGCAAAATAGGAAAGAGCAATATGCTAACGATTCACAAGACATACGTGATGAAATTGAGAGTTTAAAATATCAAAAAGAAATATCAAAATATTTCCAAGAAAAAATAGAAATACAAAAGAAGATTGATAAAAGAATAGACACTTTATTAAAAAGAGATCATAGTATGTTTGATGCTAAAACTAAAATTGATGAAGAGTTTAGGAAACAACACGAAAAATTTATAGAACAGTTTGATGTAGACGGGATCATTAACCCAAATCTGGTAATCAAATTTTAATAGGAGGTAAACATGAATAAGACAGGAAAACTTGAATTAACTTGGGTTGGGAAAAATGAAGAAAAAAGAATAGAGCCTAGAATTCTTGTTGAGGATAAGAGTAAATCAAATATTCAACATGATGTAGAAACAGAAAACATGCTGATACATGGAGATAATTTAATAGCATTAAAAGCTTTGGAGCAAGATTATGCTGGAAAGATAAAATGTATTTATATAGATCCTCCATATAACACAGGAAATGCCTTTGAACATTATGATGATGGAGTTGAACATAGTATTTGGTTGACCTTAATGAAACAAAGATTGGAATTGTTGAAAGGGTTATTATCAAATGACGGGGCGATTGTTATTCAAATTGATGATAATGAACAAGCATATTTAAAGGTTTTGTGTGATGAAATTTTTGGTAGAGTAAATCATGTCAATACAATTGTTGTTAAAATGAGTGATGCATCTGGCCCCAAAATGGCACATATAGACAAAAAATTTCCTAAACTTAAAGAGTATCTTTTGATATATAAAAAAGAAAAGATTTCTATTAATGTGCAAACAGAGGAAAAAACTAAATGGGATTCAGAATATAAAAATTTCCTAGATTTAAGCAAAGAAGATATAGAAAAAATGCTAAACCTAACAAATAAAAATGAAATTGATGAAGTAAATGAAAAACTACCTAGTAGTTTAATATCTTTAAATGATGCATTTAAAAAATATAAAGTGGGACAATCAGAAAAAGATAAATTTAATTTTTCTCGAGAAAATGCTTGGAGAATTGCGAGAACATCTAACGCTTCCACCATCAGAAGAGTAATCCAAAATGAAACCGATTTAAATCAAAATATTGCAATTGCGATTGTTAACGATGTTACAATGTTTGTTAAAGCTGATTTTGATAGAGGTTCCAAAGAGCCTAGAGTTCAATATGTTTTTGCTTCTGATACAATGAACGTTCCACTTGGAGATTTGTGGCTACATATAAACACTTCGTTTAATTCTGAAGGTGGAGTTACTCTTAAAAACGGGCAAAAACCGGAATCGCTTATAAAAACAATTATTGCTGCATTTTCTAATCCTGGAGACTTTGTATTGGATTCCTTTTTAGGTTCGGGTACAACCGCTGCTGTTGCTCATAAAATGAACAGAAAATGGATAGGAATAGAACTTGGTGAACAAGCTTATACGCATAGCAAAGTAAGGTTAGATAACGTTATAGAAGGTGAACAAACAGGAATTTCAAAAGATGTAGATTGGACTGGTGGCGGGGGATACAGATTTTACGAATTAGCACCATCATTATTAGAAAAACATCCTATCTTACCAATATACCAAATAAACAATGACTATAACTTTGAAATGCTTTGTGAAGCCATTTGTAAATTAGAAGGATTCAAATATGAACCGATAGGCGAAATGCATGGAAAAAGCAGTGAAACGAGATATATACACATTTCAAAAGACTACATAAGTGGTGAATATATTCAAAATATCGTTAAGGAATTGGATGAAAATCATTCAGTTCTTATATATGGAACTAAGATTCAGTCCGATTTAAAACTACCTGAAAATATAGAAGTTAAAAGAATACCAAAGGATTTATTGAAAAAATATGATTTTGAAAGTGAGGTTAGATAAAATGAGTAAAATAGTAAATAAAATATCTTTCGCTATGAGTTTGCGAGAACCACAAATTGAGGCTTTATCTATCCTTGATAAGATTGTCGAACCTTTAAATTTCAAATCTATTGATAAATCAGATATAGAAAGATTGAAAACCAAAAATGAAGTTATCACTCACGCAAGTCTTAATTGTGAACACCCTAGAAAGCTATCAGTAACGGAAGAATTTTCATTTCCATCTTTTGCTTTTGAAATGGCAACTGGTATTGGTAAAACAAGATTAATGGGAGCTTCTATCTATTATTTATATAAAATCAAAGGATATAGACATTTCTTTATACTGGCACCAGGAGACACCATTTATGAAAAACTAAAGCAAGAAAGTAAGCCTGAACATCCAAAATATTTATTTAAAGGACTTGAAGCGGATTTAGGAGCAAGACCTAAAGTTTATGATGGTGAAAACTATCTTCAATATAAAGATTATTACGAAGAAGGGATGTTAAAGGGATATTTCCATGATGAAATTGAAATATTCATCTTTAACATTGGAAAAATTTTCACTCCTAAAACTGACAGAGAATTTAGATTTCATAAGTATCAAGAAACATTAGGAAAATCTTTTGCGGAAGTTTTAAGCACTTTTGATGATTTAGTAATATGCATGGATGAATCCCATCGTTATTATGCTCCAGCATCACTAAAAGCGATTGACTATTTGAAGCCAATCTTAGGGCTTGAATTTACCGCAACGCCAAAAGCTAATTCAAACGTGATATATTCTTATGATTTAGCAAAAGGAGCAGGAAAATATTTAAAAATACCTGTTATGAATGGTAGAACTAATTTAACCGGATATTCAGAAGATGATGTTGAAGAAATGAAATTGATCGATGGCATTAAACTTCATGAAAATAGAAAAAATAGTATTTTAAAATACTGTACTGAAAATAATTTAGAATATGTTAAGCCAATTGTTTTAGTAGCTTGTAAGGATACAGCCCACGCCACTAAAATTAGAAACAAAATTAAATCACAAGATTTTATGGGTGGAAAATATAAGAATAAAGTTATTGAAGTGCATTCTGGTCAAACTGGTTCAACTGAAACAAATGAAGAAATCATTTATAAACTATTGACGATAGAAAATAATCAGAACCCTATTGAAATAGTATTACACGTATATAAATTAAAAGAAGGTTGGGATGTTAATAATTTATTTACTATCATTCCACTTAATGCTGCTAAAAGTGAAATCCTTGCAATGCAAACAATTGGTAGAGGGTTACGTCTTCCATTTGGCAAGATTACTGGCGAATCTGAAATAGATACCTTAGACATTGTTGCCCATGAACATTATAGAGAAATTGTTGAGGATCTTAAGGCAAATCCAATATTTAAAACTAGGGATTTGGACAATAAGGAGATTGAAGAAACTAAACAGCTTGTTATTGAGCCAGACCTTGGTAATGCACCAATATCTTTGTTTGATGGTTTGTTTGAATTTGATGATGAATCACAAAAAGTAATTGAAAAGCAAGATATTAATGACCTTATAGTTCAGGAGGAACTATATAGGGCCTATCTTAAAAATGTCGGATATTTTGATAAAAAAGAAGATAAGCCTGGTTTTAAACAACCAAGTTTGTTTGATTTTGATGAAACAACCAATAACGAGGTTATTTCAACCGAAGAATTAGTCAAAAAAGCTTCGGCTAAAACAGAAGTAATGGACAAAGATACATTTGTTGAAAAAGTTAAGAAATATAGTGCCTCGTTAATTAAAACACCAAAAATCTTAATAACTCCAACAACAACAATCGAACTAAGTCCTATAAAAGTTAAGAAAACAATTAATTTTGTGATAGAAGAATCACAAATTGAAAGGTTCAATGTAGCTAATAATGAACTTTTAGCTTCGTTAGACGCAGAAATATTAGAAGATCCTAACCCTTTAAACACATTGTCTTGTTTAATTTTAGACAATATTACAGAGTTTGATAGTGAAGATGCAGAATATGTAATTAATATTTCAAATCAATATCTCAATGAAATTGGTGGAGATGATAAACATAAAAAACAGGTAGTAAGAAAATATGCTTCATTAATAATGGATGACATAAAAAAACAAGTCATGTCTACTATAAAAAGTGAAACGAAACTTACTTTTCAAATTCAAAAAGCATTATTAACTTTCGGTAAGCAAGTTAGAATTATTAAACCAAACAATGGAGAAGTTAGTATGCATACCGAGATACAGGATAAAAGTAATATAAGAAAGTATGTTTTTACTGGTTATAAAAAGTCATATTATGAAAAAAATAGTTTTGATAGTGATCCAGAAAGAAAAATGTCGGTTATTTTAGAATCAGATAATAATGTTTTAAGATGGATAAATCCACCACTAAATCAAATGGGAATTTTTTATGCTGCAGGGTTACAATATAATCCCGATTTTTTAGTTGAAACAAAAGAAGCTAAATATATGATTGAAGTAAAATCTGAAAAAGATTTGGATGATAAAACTGTTTTGTTAAAGAAAGAAGAAGGTGAACTTTGGTGTAAATATGCAACTAAAGTTGATGTAGATAATAAACCATGGCATTATCGATTGATATCAGAAAAATATATTAATATTGGTGATGGTTTTGCTTCAATAGTTGGTTTGGCTCATAAACCAATAGATTTGGAGGATTAATATGTCAAGAGATATTTATAGCAAAGTTAGACAAGAAATAATCGAAGCTATTAAAAATGATTTAATTGGTCCAAGAGAAGGCGACGAAGAAACATTAAATGAGAACCCAGAATTAAGCTATTTAACCGGACTAATCCATCCAATATCTAAGGAAAGTAAAATTGAGTTTGACTATCAAGAAGACATTAATTTAGATTCTGGTGAGATGGATTCTTTAGGTGATGAGGATAATGAAGACAAATATTCGGCTAAATATAAACAACAAAATTCTTTTGGTGTTAGTTTCTATTTAACTACTGAAAATCAAGATTTAGATATCGAAGTTAAATGGGGAGATTATTTGTTAGAGAAATATGCTGTAATTGATAAAGAAGGAAAAGAAAGAAATAAAAAAGTTTACAGAAGAATTCCAAGGAATATTGATTTTAAAGCTAGAATAGATAATTCGTTTAAATCTAAAGTTTACCAATTAGGTGAAATTAGTAAAGATTCCATAGATAATGCTTTTTATAGAGGTGTTTCTGTTAAGATATCGCAGTTTTCATTAACCAATAATTATAAGTTAGTTTCTGTATACATAACAAACAATAGAATTGCGGATGAAGAACTCGTAAACGGAATAATGTTTCAAGTAGAAGCAACAATTAAAACAACCAATAATTTTAGTTTTATACCTGAATATCTTTGCCGCAAGATTGATTTATCCGATGAGTTCTTGTATGAAAGCAAACCAATATTTGCTCATGGACATGGTTGTGCAACAGATTGGAACGAAAATAACGGGAAGACAACGTTAGTAATGTCAAAGTTTATACCAAATCATGAGTTACCGGGTGTTAGTCCCGTTTTGGAAGGATTCGAACCAAAAACATTTTCAATGTTATTTTTCTCACAGGCAAAGAATAAAATTGAAACTATTAAAAGATTAAAAAAATTATATGAATCATATCATTTGTGGATAAATGAATTAAAATTAAACCCTAAATTAAAAGAACCTAGTTTTATAAAACAAGGTAATCAAGTTATAGAAAAATGTGAAATTCAAGCAAAAAGAATTTATGAAGGGATTGAATTGCTAGAAAACAATGAAGGTGTTTTTAATGCTTTTTGTTTCATGAATCAAGCGATGCACATGCAAAGAGCCATAAATGCTTTTTCAAAAAAATATGGTTCCGGAATAAAGTGCAATATCGGCGAAGAACTCTCCAAAGACAATAATGAATGGAGAGCTTTTCAGATTGCATTTATTCTATTAAATTTAACTGGGATTACTGACTATAATTCTGAATTTAGAAGCTATGTTGATTTATTGTATTTTCCGACTGGTGGCGGTAAAACTGAAGCGTATTTAGGATTGATGGCATTTTTAATGGGATATAGAAGAATGAATCACAAAAAAAGTGATTTATATAATAAAGATGGTGGTGTAACCATTATTCTTAGATATACGCTAAGATTATTAACAACACAACAAAGAGATAGACTAACAAAAATGGTTATTGCAGCCGAAATACTTAGACAACAAAGAATATCAAAAAATGATATGTCTTTAGGAACTGAACCTTTTTCCGTGGGATTTTACGTTGGAGGAGGTGTAACTCCAAATAACTTTAATGATTTTAGAGATTCGGATAGAGAACCGAAAAAATTACAAGAGTCAATTGGAAAACTTAATAATCAACTAATAACATGTCCTTATTGTGGAAAAGAATTAAAAAAAGAAGATTTTTTAGTTGATTTAGATGATGAAAGTATTAGTATACACTGTTCGGATGAAAACTGCTACTTCTTTAAATATAAAAAAACACCTGTTGAAATTCCAGTTTATTTAGTAGATGAACAGATATATAGGAAATGTCCAACCATTGTAATTGCTACTGTTGATAAATTTGCCAGATTACCATGGGATCCAGCGACAAATTCTTTATTTGGTAGGGTAGATAGATATTGTCCGAAACATGGCTATATAGCAATAGGAAAAAAACACCCTAAGACCCATCAATCAAACGACTCTGAAGATAGGATACATGTACAAAGTGTAAAACCGTTTTTTCCACCAGAATTAATAGTTCAAGATGAGCTTCACTTAATTACGGGACCTCTTGGAACAATTTATGGTGCTTACGAAGCGGCAATTGAAGAACTATGCTCAATTGAAATTGATGAAAAAAAGATAGTTCCTAAATATATTGTGTCAACAGCTACTATTAAAAATGCTGAAAACCAAATAAAGAGTTTATACGGTAGAAATAAATCATTACAGTTTCCTGCCGATGGATTAGATATTAAAGATAGTTATTTTATAAAAGAAATACCATTAGAGCAAAATCCATTTAGAAAATATATTGGAGTTAGTGCTAGTGGTAAGTCTTTAAAAACCACACAATTGAGAATATATGCAATGATTCTTCAAAAAACATTAGAATTATCAGAAAGAGAAGAGTATCGAAATTATATTGATCCATACTATACATTAATAGGTTATTTTAACTCGATAAGAGAACTAGGTGGAACCGTAAGATTATTACAAGATGACATTCCGAAAAGGATTACATGGATAAAAAAACAATACAATCACAAAAAAGAAAGAAAGTTTTTTAAGCATAAGGAAATAACATCAAGAATGACTTCAAGTAAAATTGCAGGATTGTTAAAGGAATTAGAAACACAAATAGGAGAAAAAAACTTTTTAGATGTTGCAATAGCTACGAATATGATTTCGGTAGGTTTGGATATTGATAGATTAGGTCTAATGTGTGTATTTGGACAACCAAAGCAGAGTTCTGAATATATTCAAGCAACAAGTAGAATTGGGAGAAGTTTCCCGGGATTAGTTGTCACTATTTATAGCCCTTACAGGCCTAGAGATATGTCTCATTATGAAAATTTCAAAGGATATCATAGTCATATATATAGATATGTGGAAGGTACAACGGCAACACCATTTTCAGCTAGAGCGAGAGATAGAGTTTTACACGCTTTATTTATTTCATTAGCGAGGCTATCAATTGAAGAACTAGCAGAAAATGAAGATGCTAAAAATATTTCGTTAATTCATCAAACCAAAATTGATGAAATTATTAACAAAATATCAAGAAGAGTCGCAAAAGTTTCACCTAAATTACACAAAGATGTTGTAGATGAAATAAATAGATTTATTGATGATTGGAAGACATTGCAAAGAGTCAGCATTACTCCTTTATACTACTATATTTTCAATACCGAAAGAGGAAGTCGTTTGATGAATTTTTATGGTGAACCAAATACAGCAAAAGAAAAACCAACATTAAACTCAATGAGAGAAGTAGAGAGTTCTTCATCACTCTACTATTATGAGGATTAAAATATGAATAAGAAAATATTTAATCAAAATAGAATTGGTGAAATTAGACCAAACCAATTAATAACAACCTTTGGGCCTGGTGCTATTCATGATGCAGTTAAAGACTCAGTTACAATTTTAGATATAAACTATTGGGGCGACGAAGGTAAAAGGATTAATGATGGAAGATTAGCTTCTTATTTTGGTGTTAATCACTTTAGAAGTCCAAAAACATCTGATGGTAATGATTTACCAGTAGTGTCATTTCCTTATTATCATGTTTGTTCCAATGTTAAATGTAACAATCTATTTGATATTAGAAAAAAAATTGATATTCCAACATACAACAAGCAAGGTCCTACGTGTCCGATTTGTGGACATCAAGCATATCCTTCCAGATTTGTGGTGGCATGTAATGAGGGACACTTAGACGATTTTCCTTGGAATTGGTGGGTACATCGTGGGAAGAATAATTGCAATGGAAATTTAAAATTATACTCTACAGGCTGGACATCAACACTTGGCGAAATTATTGTTGAATGTTCGTGTGGAGCTAAGCGATCAATGGCTGGTTCAACAGATAAAGATGAATTTGGGAATAATGGATATAAATGTACAGGTCACCATCCGCATAGACCCAAAGCAAGAAATGAAACATGTAATTCATCAGAGATTTATCCATCTCAACGCGGAGCCTCTAATATTTATTTTCCAGTAATTAGAAGTGCAATATCAATACCTCCTTGGACCAATCCTCTATATACATTGTTAGATGATCACTATGTTCGAATAATAGATTATAGAAGAGATTTTGGTGAAGAAGGTGTATCTAAAGTATTTAATAATTATTTTTCTGAAAAATATACAAGAACCGAATTTGATAGAGCATTAAAAGTTCGTGAAGAAAAAATTAAAGAGTTTATTGAAATTAAAGAGATGGAATATAAGGCTTTTGTAAATCATAATGAATTGGAATACAAAAAAGACTATAAGTTTTTCAAAGCATTTGAAGATGAAGTACCCTCCTATTTAAAAAAGTTTTTTAGTAGAGTTATAAGAATAGAAAGATTACGTGAAGTTATGGTTCTTCAAGGTTTTATGAGAATAGATCCACCAGAACCAGAGGTGGATACATTAAATAAAATGGTTAAGTTGCAAAAAACAAGAGATAATTGGTTACCAGGAATTGAAGTTAATGGAGAAGGAATATTTATTGAATTTAACAAAAAAACAATAGATGAATGGATGAAACTTTCTAATATAGAAAAAATATCAAACAATTTCAAAACACTATTTAGAACATATTGTGATAGTAGAGGCTGGGAAAATGCAAAAGATAG
>JALNXV010000111.1 GCA_023230175.1 Candidatus Cloacimonadota bacterium | reverse complement strand
AATCCTTTATCAAGGTATTTATATGAAGCTCCTACAGTCGCAGTAAGAGGTAATTTTTCTTTATACTTTGCTTGTGTATAATAGGATAATTGTTTACCGATATTTTTTAGAGAAGCCCCTATTTTTAGATTAGGATTATTAGTTTGATGCAAAAGAGATAAATCAAGTGCAATAGCTGAAGCTGAATAAGAATCAAGTTTATCACTTAAATATTTAACATTAAAACCCGCATCTAAAACTTCATGTATTTCAGTTGCTAAAGCAAGACCAAAGACTACATTAGAAGTGTTAAATGAGCCGTCAACTCCTCCATAATTACCATTTAATTCAAAAGTACGGGGGATGCTTTCTGATACAAGAAATTGAACAAAGGGAGCTATATGCCATCCGTTTTTATATTCAGTACTATAAACAATCGAACCTCCATAAAGTCCATCAATATAACTCATATAGGTTGTTTTAATATGTTTAGTTTTGTTTTGTAAGATACCGGCAGGGTTAAAAAAGACAGCATCTCCGTCATTTGCTAAACCTGTAAAAGCATTGCCCATACCCATTGCTCTGGCTGAATAATTAATCTTTAAAAAAGCAAAACCGCTTGTACCAGCTTTATCACTTATTGCATTTAAATTACAAACAAGCATTATTAAAAGCAGTATGATTGTTATCTTAAATTTCATCTTGCATCCTTTTTAAAAAGTCAAAGATAGCTCCCGGATTTTCACTTTCGAGAAACAGGTTTCGATTATCTTCATCGTGTAAAGTTTTTGAAATATAACCTAATACTTTCATATATTCGCTTGTACAGACGGCAGGTACTGCTAACATAAATATTATTCTGACAGGATTATTATCTAAGGCTTCATATTCTAAATCTTCTTTAAGAATATAGACGGCAGATTTTAATTCTGTAACGGAACTATGTCTTCCGTGAGGTATAGCGATACCATGCCCGATACCTGTTGAAAGCACATCTTCTCTTTCTTTGACAGCGTTATAGTAGCCTTCTTTATCATCCACATATCCTGCTGAATGTAAGTCATCAACCATTACTTTTAGAAGAGTATCTTTGTCTTTGATACTTACACAAGTTTTTACCAAATTTAAGTCAAAAATGTTCATTTTTTTATCCTTGATATTATATTATTTTTATTTTTAAGAGAATTTTTTAAGAGTAGCATTTCATCAATAGTTTGTAGTTTTTTATTTCTTAAAACAACTTTTCCGTTGATGATAGTATCATTTATATTTAGCCTATCCATTGAATATACAATATATGAATAAGGGTCATAGATAGGATTACTTAAAAAGTTATCGCAATCAATAGTGATTAAATCGGCAAGTTTACCTATTTCTAAACTTCCAAGTACATCTTGTTTGCCGAGAGCTTTAGCTGAATCAATAGTAGCCATACGAACAAGGCTTTTAGCGGAAATAGCTGTTGGGTTTTTATATAGAGCTTTATAGAGCTTAGCTATAGTGCTTATTTCATCGACACAACTTAGTTTATTATTGCTTGCGACGCTATCAGTTCCGATAGAAAGGTTTATATTATTTTGTAAATATTCGGGGATAGGAGGGAATCCTGAAGCGAGTTTCAAATTTGAATGAATATTTAGCGCGATGGAACAATCTTTATTTTTAATTATGCTTATATCTTCTGAGTCGAGATGAACTCCGTGAGCCAAGATGGTTTTAGTGTCTAAAGCTCCAAGGCTTTCTAAATATTGAATTGGGCTGAGTCCGTCATTTTGTTTTTTACAATCTATATTTTCTTGTTCAGTTTCAGAAAGGTGAGTATGGATAATACAGTTTTCTTGCTTAGCAACAGCAATGCAGTTAAGCCATGTTTGTTTTGAGCAAACGTAGATTGAATGAGGAGCGATGGAAATATCTATGAGGTCATTATTTTTGATTAGGTTTTTATATTTATGGAAATTTTTAAGGTTATTTTGTGGATGATGAAAATCTCCCATAGGAAAATCTAAAGTAATATCTCCTATTAACGCTCTCATATTTGCTTGGTTGCAAGCCTTGATAGTCTCATCCGGGTAAAAATACATATCGTTAAAACAGGTAACACCGCTACGGATAAGTTCAGCTATACCATTTAATGATGCTTCAAAAACAAATTCAGGGTTTAGGCATTTTGCTTCAGCCGGCCAGATATATTGATTGAGCCAAATATCAAGAGGTAAGTCATCAGCAAGACCTTTAAAATATGCCATAGCAATATGAGAATGAGTATTGATAAATCCGGGCATAACTATTTGATTAGAGGCGTCAATAATATTTTCCGAATGATATTTGCTTTGGTAGTTTTCATAAGGTAGTATATCAATAATTTTATTTTGTTTAATAATTAAAGCATAATTTTCCAGAATCTCATTATTTTCATTTATGGTTATCAACTGTCCTGCTTCAACTATTAAATCAACATCTATCATTTATACTCCTTCAATATATTATAACTATTGGATATTAGTAAGTGTTACTTAATAATAAATCAATATCGTTTTCTTGTTCTGCATAAGTTTCATTGAATATTTTTTTAAGTATTTTCTTTTGTATTTGTCTTACTCTTTCGCGAGAAAGTCCAATTTCTTGTGCTATTTCAGCAAAATTTTTTTCTTGATATCCGTCAAGCCCGTAATATGATTTAATGATAAAGGCTTCACGATATTCAAGTTTATTAATTGATTTATCAATACGATTTTGTAGTTTTTCTTTATAGTATAGTGATTTAGGATCGTCAGTATCATTATTAGCAATGTAGTCAAAAATATTTAAATCATCATTAGTACTATTATAATTCATTTCATCTATGGAAAGCGTATCGGTAACAGCGTCAGAAACTTGTCTAATAACCTTTGAGGATAAGTCTGTTTCATCAGAGATGAGCTCTGAGCTTGCATCGATACCTTGTTCTACTTTTATTTTTTCTTTAGCATTACGAATCTTAGAAGCGGTTTGACTAAGCCCCACAGGTACTCTGATAAGAGAAGTTTTTTCAGCCAAGGCAAAGAGTATCTTTTGTTTTATCCACCAAACAGCGTAAGAAATCAGTTTAATATCCTTTTCCGGATCAAATTTTTCAATAGCCTTGATTAAACCTAAGTTTCCTTCGGAGATAAGTTCAGAGAGGCTTAATCCTCTATTTTGATAATTAGATGCAATCTTGACGACAAATTTTAGATTTGAGTTAATTAATTTATCCTTAGCTTTTTTATTTCCTTGTTTAGCAAGAATAGCATATTTTTTTTCTTCTTCTTTACTTAGAGAGGGATATTTAGCTATTGAATTTAAATAACTTTGAAGGGCTTTATCGTCAAATACGTTTTCCATTAATACCTCAATGATTTAAAACTAAACTGTTTTTATGGTCTATGATATAGTCGAGTAATTCATCATCGCTCATTTTAAAGTTTTTGGATAAAGAAATCACAATGTTAACCCCGGCGAGGTTTAACCCCATTTCTTGAGTAAGAGTAGCAATAAGAGAAATTCTGGTGATATCAGAATTTACAAATATTCTTCTGCCCTTAGGAGATCTCGAAGGCTTAAGTAGATGTTGCCTTTCGTAATCTCTTATAGTCTGCTCATGCAGTTTTAAAATCTTTGCCACTTCACCTATGGAATATTTATCTTTCATAACAGTATAATTAAAATATTTTTTATTTAAATAAGTCAAGCTTTTTTTATTTTTTTTTAAGGAAGTTGCTTTAAAAGTTCTTTTGGATTTCTGGCAACGCCTCTAACTCTATATTCAAAATGAAGATGTGGAGCACTTGCGTTTCCCGTACTTCCTAAGGTTGCAATTAGATGACCTTGAGTAATATCGTCTCCAACTGATACTAAATTTGATTCATTATGTCCATAAACTGTCATAATAAAATTATTATGTTCTATAATTACTACGTTTCCAAAACCACGCTGAATTCCCGAAAAAACAACTTTTCCCGGTAAAACAGCATAAATAGGATCTCCGGGACTACCTGCAAAATCAATGCCTTTATGTAATCTACCGGAACGCATACCAAACTCAGAAAGAATTTTTATCTGCGATACCGGTAAGATGGACTGAGTGCTGATTTCGGGAATACCCTTACGAGATGTTTCTACGATCTTTTCAAGATTTTTTATTGATGAAACATCCATTAAATAAAGTACTTGCCCTGCTTTTATATTTAAACTGCTTAGACCGTTCCATGCTATTAATTGGTCAACAGTAACTTTATTATTGAGAGCTATTCTATATAGATTTTCACCTCTTTTTACAGTATGAGTGAGTACTCTAGTACCTGATTCAGATTTTCGTGTAATTGATGGTAGGTTTGTTGGTAATTTCTCAGATTTTGTTTCTGTTACGTGCCCGTCTTCGAGCCAAATTCGTTGACTTGGTTGGATATTAACATCTGTTAATTTATTATAATCGATGATTTCTAATAAGTCCATACTGTATTTATTGGCAATATCTGAAAGAGTATCTCCTTTTTTAACAATATGAAATTTTGGCTTTTCTTGTTTTTTGGGAGTAGCCCGGGAAATGCTTGAATTGCTTTTATTTACTGTATCCATTCCTTCGTAAGAAACAATTAAAACTTGATTTATATTAATATTACTACTTTTAAGATTGTTCCATTCACTTAATTCTTTGATGCTCGTATTAAATCTTTTTGAAATAGATGTCAGATTATCTCCGGCTTTAACTGTGTATTTGATTGGTTTTTTATTATTAACCTTTTGAACGACTAATCTTTGTCCTGCTTGTATATTATCATTTTTTAGTTTATTTAGTTGTTTTAGCTCTGCGACACTTATCTTATATTGTTTGGATATTGATGTTAAGGTTTCACCTCGTTGAACTGTATGGATGGTGTCGGCATATAAGCTTAAAAACACAAATATTAACAAAAATAAAGAAGAGAATATTTTAATAAATAATCTTGAAATCGTCATATATCTCCTTATTGCTTTCATCAATATCATAAACTTGAATATTATAAACCCACGAAAATGTTGGTCCTTTTCTGCTAACTTTTATCATATCGGAAATCTTAGATTCTTCTCCATTGACAACAATTTCTACCTTGCCATCATCAAGATTCTTAACATAACCTTTTAACTCTAATCGTTTAGCATACTTAAAAATGTAGTGTCTGAAACCAACACCTTGAACCCTGCCTTCAACTAAAAGTTTTAATGTTTGCATATTACCTTCATAATCATTTGAGATAATTTTTTTTATTTTCTTGTTTCTGTCAATAACTAATTTTATTTATCAGATTTTATTACAATATTTTAAGATAAAAAGTTTGTGATTTTTTTATAATGCCGATAAGCTATAATCTAAAAGAGACTGTTGAATAATTTCAATTATTGTTCTACAAGCTTCCAGCTTGTAGTTTTATAAAATATTGAATAACTATCACTTAAGGTTTTTTAGTACAAACAAGGATACTCACACAACAACATTATTTAACAGCCTTAAATATTAAGTGATAAGTGCTCTGTCAGCAAAAAGTTAGTAATATTTGTTTTGTTAGAATAGATACATATTTAAAAATAGTTTTTGTTATGTAAAAAATTAATAAACTTGGCTAAAATATAGTTTAGCAATGAATCTTTTTATAGTAATTATTTTATATGGGATAAGCAATGAGGTCGTAACAACTAAATTATTTATTGACATATTGGAGATATATAAATATATAGTTCAGAATGGTATGTTATCTATTATAGGAGGTTTAGTTCTCAAGAACTATTTATGAATATGTATAAAACAGCTTTGATTTTAGCTGACAGATATGATAAATTGATTATATCAAGCAACTCATCCCGGAAAGCATTATAATGACGTATTTTATAACAACGCTTTGAATATTTTTCAAAGGATAAAAATTAAAAATAACGAGGAAATTTTATGACTAATATAAAAATTGTAGAATATAATAAAAGCTATGCCAAAGGTGTGGCTGAAATGTGGAATCTTAGTGGAGAAGGCTGGAACGGGCATACAGATAATCGCACAGAATATATGGTAGAATCAGAAGAAGAACAATCATCATATTTAAATCTTTTCATAGCTTTGGATGGTGAAAGAGTTATTGGTTACTGTAAATTATCTAAATATTCACATGATGAAAACACATTATATGTTGATTTAATTAATGTTTTACCTGAGTATTATAATAAAAAGATAGGCAAGGCTTTACTATTAAAATCCATTGAAAAAACAATTGAACTTAATTATCCAAGATTAGATTTATTCACGTGGGGAGGAAATACAAAGGCTGTTCCTCTATATAAGAAAACAGGTTTCTTTTGGGAAAAGATGGAAAGCGAAGCAACTCATCTGATGAACTTTATCCCGTCAGTCCTAAACACTGAACTATTTACTGATTTCTTTAAAACTGCAGATTGGTATCAGGATTGCAAAAGAGAAATCGAGATTTGCCCTGATGGTGAAATTGTAAATGATTTTTCTTTATACACTTATCAATGGGAAAAAGAAGGTAAATCACTTACTGTTAAATATGAAAAAACCGGTCGAGGCATTAGCTTTGTTGAAACAAATGAGTACTCTATAAAAACTAGCATTGCACAAGCTCAACTTATTTTTGGGAAACAGTATAAGGTTATTTACGAAATCAAAAACAAGACAAATAAGCCTTTATCTCTATCTCTCAAAGGTGTAAATGATAAAAATATTGAATTTGACTATGAGTATCAAACAGTAATAAAGGATAATGAATCAATCGAAGCTGAGTTTTTTGTTAAAAGAATTGATGATAAGCAAGACGAATGGAAAACTCACCCTTGTGTTAAATCAGAAATAAGTATCAATAATAAAAAAGCAATCTTTAAAACAGGTATTAAAACACTTTTCCCTTTAAGCTTTTCGCACTCGACCCCAAAACCTCTTGTTTCTCCAAACATACCTTATGAATTAATTTTAGATGTGGAAAATAATTTTGACGAACCTTGCGAATACACCTTTAATCTGCCCGCTAATGAAAATATTAAGTTCTTACCTGAAAAGCTTACCTTTACATTAAAAGCAAAAGAAAAAAAATCTCTATACCTGAAGGTCATTTGCAAAACATCTGTTCTAATAAAAGAAGAAATAGAAATCACTGCAAAAACTAATGGAGAACTTATCAATTATAAAGATATATTTTCACTGGCATGCTATACTTACTCAGGCTCAACATATGGAGAAACCAAACATAATTATCTGATAAACAAAGGATTGTATATGGGTTGGTTAAATAAAGATGATAATCCAAATTATTTTATAATGAATAAAATATTCTCCTCTGCCTTTGGCATAAGCACTCCAAAAATTGGCAAACCTTTCAGCTCTGAGTTTGATATTAAAAAAGCTTATAAACACGAATTTATTGAAGATTCAGAATCTATAACCCTAAAAACTTACCTTGAATCTGATGATTTTAAAGGCTGTAAATTTATCAATAACTATAAACTTTATCACAGTGGAGTATTAGAGTACTATATTGAAATTCTAGAATTTCCATTTAGTATGAATGAATTCAGTATAAACTTTGCAATAAATTGTAGTAAAGATGATTTTTATATGCCGTACGATAATCAAGTAATGCAAATAAATGATAATCTTTTTGATGATGCTGAACTGACAAACTGGGACTTAAAAAAAATTACAGAAAACTGGGTTTTCAACAAAAATAACAATTCTTCAATCGCAGTTATTTGGGATAAGGACATAAAACCTGAAACAAATGGTTGGTCTTTAATCTTTGAAAACAAGTTTAGCAAAGATAATTCAAGAATTTCAAAACCTGTAATTATCGCTAATGATGTATTTAAAACAGCTAATGAAACAAGAGAATATGCATTGAATGAGCAATCAGATGATACTAAGTTTATCCATAGTATTGCCCTTGAGGTAAATAAAGGAAATCCATTCTGTGAAAAATCATTTACTGCATCACAGGTTGACAATAAAGTAAAATCTATGGATTGTGAGGTAGTAATTAAGTCCTCAAACGATGGATTTTCTCCTCTTGCTTTAACCGTCAAAGAAGACGAAAGAAAAAATCAAGCTGACTTTGAAGTTACTCTAAAGGATAATTTTCCAAATCCTGTTCTAATTACATCAATCGCTGATTATGAGAGCTTATCATTTAAAAATGAAAAGGCAGTCTTTATAAAAAACCATTCAGAATGTATTAAAAAACAAGCAGATAAGCTTCTCAGCCTAAATAATGGTATAATTGAAATTAAGACTAATCCTGAGTTTGCTCCATGCCTGTTTTCTCTAATAGCAAAAGGGAATGAATGGTTAGATACAAACTATCCTCATAAAACAGTAAAATCATGGTGGAATCCCTGGACAGGAGGTATATATTATAAACTGCCAGGGCTAAATATGAAGCATCTTGTTGAAGAAAAATCTACTGCTACTTTTATAACTAAAAAAGATAATTATCTTAATGAATGGACAGGCTTCGAGATTAAAACTGAAATTGAAAACTTTAAACCAAGCAAAGGTTTGACTTTGATACAGTATTTTTTGACCATACCAAATTTACCGATTGTATGTTCATACTTAAAAATTGAACAAAAAACAGGTAAATACTTAAATACTAACATTCAAAATATATCTTTTATAAAAGCTGACAATATACTGACAAACTGTAGTTTTGAATACGAATATAAAGGGAAAACACTTAAAACTAAATGCGGAAAGGATCATATTGGTTTTGTATCAGAAGCAAGTATGGTTTCATTTGCAGGCATAAACAGAGAAGAAAAATTAATTATATATAATTCAGATTTACACCCTTACAAAGATGTTGAAAGTGATATTCATGTTTCTTCATGCACAACCTACCAGAGCAAAAAGATAAAAAATCAGGATGTCTGTATAAGTCCTCCGAAATTCTTTATTATCTCAGATGAAGAACTTAAAGAGAAGCATCTGATAGACTTGAAGAATATAAGATTTACTAATTAAATCATTTAACGGCAGAAACATACAACCCTGAAATACAAAATAGCACACCTAAAAAGAGAAAAGGATTTTTATAATGGAAAATAAAATAGAAATATATCAGAGTAAAGACGGCAATTCTATTGTTGAAGTTAAATTTGAAAAAGAGACAGTGTGGTTGAATCAAGAGCAATTAGGAATGCTGTTTGACAGAGACAGAACTGTAATCGGACGACACATTCAAAATATTTTCAATGAAGGCGAACTTAATAAAGATGAGGTATGTGCAAAATTTGCACATACCACTCAACATGGTGCTATCAAAGACAAAACACAAACTAAAATGTTAGATTATTATAACCTTGATGTTATTATATCGGTCGGATACAGAGTAAAATCAATTAGAGGTACCCGGTTTCGTATCTGGGCAACAAAGAGGTTAAAAGATTATCTTGTTGAAGGATATATTGTTAATGAGAAGCGTTTAGCTCAGAAAAACCGGAAAATAAAGGTATTAAGAG
>JALNXV010000110.1 GCA_023230175.1 Candidatus Cloacimonadota bacterium | reverse complement strand
ATATCAATCTATTATAAAAGAACAAATAAACCTGCTTTCAGAAAATACTAAAGAAAAAACAAAAAATTTTATTAATTCATTTCTTAAAACAAGAGAATTAATTGCCATCGAGATAAATGCTAATTACTTAAAAGAAAAATGGTATCAAGATTATATTCAAAAATTATGTGAAAAAATAATAATTACTAATGTAAATATTATTATTATAGGAGAAAAAAAAGCCTTTGAATTCTCAGAAGAAATTATGTGGAATATTATTAGATTATTCCCGGAACTAAGGTCTAATATAAAAAATATAATTAATAAATTTGAAATTATTGATACTCTTGCATTATTTAACTATATAGATTTTACAATCTGTACAAGTGAACTCATATATTTCTTAACAAATACTTTTAATATCCCCTCTTTTATCTTACTCCACAATCAAAAAATGCAGTTAAAAGATACCATAAATTATTCAAATAACCTTACTAAACAAAATTTCAAGTATATCCCTCAAGTATCAGCAGATGAAATATTTAGAGAATTTTTAAAATGGAAAGAACGATAATTTTATACTTAACTAATTCTTATATAACGGAGATGAAATGAAATTTCTTTTTTATCTTGCCAAATTATATTCAATTCCGGTAGTAATGCCTTTAGTTGAATACATTAATCAATACACTAATGACGAAATTGCTTTTTTTGTTTCTGAAAAAGTATTTACTCAAATGAAAGAAGAAAATAGATTTTTCAATGTAAATCTAATAAAAGAAATCAAACAAGCAATTAACTATCAGCCTGATTATTGCATAACTCCCGGCAATTACATAGATTACAGACTTCCCGGTATCAAGGTACAAATCTTTCATGGAGTTGGCATTGAAAAAGCTTCTCATTATGAAATAAGACACTTTTTTGATGTTTATCTTACGTCAGGTCCCATAGTAACAGAAAAATTTATTGAACTACAAAAGAAATACAAATATTTCTTAGTCTATGAAACAGGATGGTTAAAATTCGATCATATAATCAAATATAACACAAAAAATTTAAACGAATTATACAATATCCCCGCTAACAAAAAAATTATCTTATACGCACCTACATTTAGTAATAAACTACAATCAGCTGAATGCTTATTACCTTCTATCCCGGGAATAATTAAAGATGATGAATTTTGGTTATTGAAGCTTCATGAATTAAAAAAAAACAAATATCTACCTTTAATAGAAAAACTCAATAAAGATAATTTTAAAATTATAAATGATTATGATATTACACCATTATTACATTTAGCTAACGTTATGATTTCCGACACCTCCTCAGTTATATATGAATTTATGGCTTTAGATAAACCGGTAATTACTTTTAACACTTCAGACAGAAAAGATAAAGGAATAAATATCACAGAAATTTCTGAGTTAAGACCTGCACTAGACCAATGTATTAATTTTCCTGAAGAAATGAGCTCAATCAGAAAAAAACACCTAAAAGAAGTTAATCCTTACCTTAATGGAGAAATAAGTAAAAACATATACTCTACTTTAATCAAAATCAAAAAGAATAATGAATTATTAAACAAGAAAAAACCCTTAAACTTATTAAGAAAAATAAAAATACATTACCACGAATTAATTAAGAAAGGATATTTAAAATAATGGCAGGAAAACTTAGACTGACAGGTAAAATGGCTGTCATAGGCAAAAAAATGTTAAAAAAAGTATGCCAAATTCTGGACGAAAACAATATAAAATATAATCTTGACAATGGAACTCTTCTAGGAATAATTAGAGAAGATAGACTCTTACCTTGGGATAATGATATTGATATCACTATTCATGAAAAATACCTTTCACAATTATTAAAACTTCGCTGGAAATTTTGGCTGGCAGGATATAGAACTCGACTGAGATATTCAAAAATTGATATTAAATATTTTCCAAAAGGTAAAATTAGAATGATGAAGGTTCAAACCAGAAAGTTTCTATTTAAAGGTTCAAATATGATAGAATTATATTTTAAGGTAGAAGATAATGACAAATATTACTACATAGAAGACGAAAAAGACCCTGTTTTAAAAGCAGCTCCTGCAAAATATTATACTAATCTTATTCGATATAATTTTGATGATTATAAATATCTTATTCCAAAAGATTATGAAGAATATCTTGTTTACAGATACGGAGATTGGAAAACTCCCGACAAAGAATTTAACTACAAAAAAGATGATTTAGCAATTGTTAATCCCAAAAATCAATGAATTTAGTCGATTTCCATTGTCACTATTCACACTCTAACAATAATCCTTATGTTATAAAAGATAATCTTAATTTACCTCGTACTCATTACATTTGTTGTTGTTTAGATGATGATAATTTGACTGCCCTAACGAAATTTAAAACTAATCATATACACGTCTGTGCAGGACAATATCCACTTTATCCTAAATATAGTATAGATATAAATCATATTATCAACCTACTGAACAATAACAAACTTTTCGCAATCGGTGAGATCGGTCTCGATAAAAGAAATAAAGATTTTAATACACAAAAAGATATTTTTTTAAAATATTGCGATTTAGCTTCACAATATAATATACCGATTATAATTCACTGTGTTGGGTATTATTATGAAATATTCAAACTACTAAAACATAACTTTCAAAATTTAATTAAAATTTTTCATTGTTTTTGCCCATCATTAGAAATAGCTAAAACATTAAAAACACAGCTCAACATTGACAATGTAATCATATCAATTAACCCTAAAATCCTAAATATAAAAAACTCTAATATAATTATCAGATATCTAACTAAAAACTTTAATTATGCATTTGAAACAGATTATACCTACGATTATTTTCCCGAAGTTAGTTATGATTTAAGTTTACTAATAAATAATATTGCCAATTGTACAAAATATGATAATAAAATATTATTTAAAAATCAATGGGAAGTTTTTAAATCATTATTAAAAGGCTGTTGAATAATATCAAGCATTATTATACAAGCTTCCGGCCTTAGTTTCATAAAACAATAAATTGTCACCATTTAATGTTTTAATTGTAAGCAGGGATGCTCGCACAACAGTAGTTTTGATATAGCCTTATTGAGTTAAATTCACATAAATTATCAGACAAAAAATATAGCAATCTCAAATAAAAAAAGAAAAAATTCATAATATTTCTTGACAAAATAAAAGGTATCTAATATTTTTTAATTATATATATGAAAGGAGCTTTAAAATGACAGAAGATAAATTATTAACGATAACTGAAGCAGCAGATTACTTAAAAGTCAATGAAAGCGTTGTCAATGAAATGTTAAATACAGGAGTAATTAAAAAACAAGGAAGTGCAAAAAATTATTCAATTGATAAAGATGATATTGATACATGGCTCTCTACTCTCAACCCCAAAGAAGAAGAAAATCTTGCTATGAAAAGAATTATTTGTCACTTCCAAGATTACTTTAAATTAGAAAATATTATTTTAGATTTTACTGCCGATAATAAATATGAATCAATCGCAACTATGAGTAAAAAAGCAAGAGATTTAAAAATAGTTAAAGACCACAGATGGCTTTATGAAGTTGTAGTAGCACGTGAAGAATTAGTGTCTACTGCTGTCGGAAAAGGTGTGGCTATGCTACATCCAAGACATATGCACCCAACAAAAATTAAACAACCTACAGTTCTTTTTGGCAGATCTGCAGAAGGTGTAGAATTTGACGCTCCTGATGACCAACCTGTAAATCTTTTCTTTATGCTATTACTACATAATGACAAACAACATCTATTTTCTTTATCATTTATAACAAAATTTCTAATGCATGAAAAAAATATTAATTTACTTAATCAAGCTAAAACTGCTGAAGAAGTATATAACGCAATTTCAAGTTTTGAAGCACAAAGTAAAAATTCTGATAAAAATTAGATAAATACAAGATTAAAAGGTCTTGAATAACTTCAAGACCTTTTATTTTTAAAATCAATTACAAAGGAGTAATTATGCCATTAGTTAGAGTTATTGCCGGAAGCAAATCAGACTCTGAACATATTAAAAAAGTTTTAGATACTTTAGAAAGCCTTAATATCAGTTACGACCAATACTACGCATCTGCACATAGAACTCCTGATACTGTTGTCAATTTAACAAAAAATGCTGAAAATGATGGAGTAAAAGTTTTTATCGCTATGGCCGGCATGGCGGCACACTTACCCGGAGTAATCGCCGGTCATACGACATTGCCTGTAATAGGTGTACCTTTAAGTGGAAGTGCTTTAAACGGATTAGATGCACTATATTCAGTAGTTCAAATGCCCAAAGGAATTCCTGTTGCTACCGTTGCAATAGACGGAAGCATTAATGCTGCAACATTAGCTGCTCAAATTATTGCGTTATCTGATAATGATTTAAGTAACAAATTAAAAAAACAACGCCAAGATTATTATAAGTAATTTCTATAAAGGGGGCTTACATTCCCCCTTTATAAATGATTAAACGCTACCGGTTGCAAATATGTAATATTAGTTCTTGACAAAATTTATACGTCATTTAGATTGTATTTTAAAAGGAGGTGTTTTTGATAAGAACATTCTTAGCCCTAACTCTTGATAATCAAGAACAAGAAAAACTTACAAAAATTGTTCACAAAGCAAAAACCTATTTTCCAAACATCAAATGGGTTGAACTAAATAATTTTCATTTAACCTTTCTTTTCTTAGGAGATACTAAACCACAGGATATAACAATAATTAATGATACATTAAAAATATTTGCAAATAAGTTAACTACAATTAATTTATCTGATTATAATACAAAGATATCTGTCAATAATCCAAATAATCCAAAAACTCTTTGGCTAGATTATACTGCAAAAAATATATCCCAAAAAAAATTTATAACTTTAAAATCTGATAGAGATACGTTTATAAACAACTTAAAATTAAAAATTCCTTATATAGATTTTAAAAATAATCATCAATTTAAATTACATATCACCCTTGGAAGAGTCAAAATAGATTATCAAACACCTTTTACTATTCCTCTAGATTTAACTCAATTTTATCAAGAAAATCCTATTCAACCTATTTTAAACAAACTTTCATTAATACAAAGTACACTTAGTCCTATCGGACCAACATATAAAGAATTAAATACAGTTTACTTAAAAAATATTTAAATACTCAGGAGGTAAAAATGGCTGAAAAAGGTAAAGATTTAGCTCTTAAAACAGCATTAAATCAACTCGAAAAAAAATATGGAACCGGCACAATTATGAGATTAGGAGATAAACCTAAAGCACAAGTAGATGTCATACCAACAGGAGCTCTAAATTTAGATGCAGCCTTAGGAATTGGAGGAATACCTAAAGGAAGAATTACTGAAGTATATGGTGCTGAAGCATCCGGGAAAACAACATTAACCTTACATATTGCTGCAGAAGCTCAAAAACTTGGTGGAGTAGTAGCTTTTATAGATGCTGAACATGCTTTAGACCCAATATATGCTAAAAATCTCGGTGTTGATACTGACAGTTTATTATTATCTCAACCTGATGGAGGAGAACAAGCTCTTGAAATCGTAGAAACCTTAGTTAGAAGTAATGCAATTGATTTAATTATTGTAGATTCTGTTGCTGCCCTTGTCCCAAGACAAGAAATAGAAGGAAGTATGGGAGATTCACATGTCGGATTACAAGCAAGATTAATGTCTCAAGCTTTAAGAAAATTAACAAGTATTGTCAGTAAATCAAATACATCAGTTATCTTTATAAATCAAACCAGAATTAAAATCGGTGCTCCCCCCTTCACAAACCCGGAAACAACTACAGGCGGTGTAGCATTAAAATTTTATTCATCAGTTAGACTTGAAGTTAGAGCCGGAGGATCAATTAAAGACACTAATGGCACTTCTCAAGTTATTGGTTCAAATACAAGAATTAAAATTGTTAAAAATAAATTTGCTCCTCCATTTAAAACTGTTGAATGCCCGATTATTTTTGGACAAGGAATATCAAAATTAGATATCTTACTTGACTTAGCAATTAATAAAGATATAATCGCAAAAGCCGGTTCATGGTTCTCTTATGGTGAACAAAAGATTGGACAAGGTGCAGATAAAACAAAACAATTCCTTATTGATAACCCCGAAATTTACAATGAAGTAGAATCAAAAGTTAAACACCTTCTTCAACCAAATGAATTTGACAAACCTGATGAAAACATAGAAAATGAAGATCCGTTTATCGAAGAATAAAAAAAATGTTCAACTCTTTCTTGAGGAAGAATTTATTGGTGAAATCCCTATAAAATTACTTCCTCAAGATATTTATTTAAATCTAAATATGACAACACAAAATGAGTTAACACAAGAATTTCATACAAATTTCAATACATTAAATGAAGAAAGTGAATTTTGTGATTTTGTAGAAAATTGGGTTACTGACAATGCCAAAAGAAAATTATTAGACTATCTTGCTAAAGCTGAGAAAACAATATATGATTGTAAAATATTCTTAAACCGTAGAAATATACCAATGAAAATAGTAAAAACTATTTTAAACGAATTTCAACAAAAAAAATGGATTTCCGATGAACGATATACAAGCATATTTATTGAAGATTCAATAATTTTTGAAAAAAGTCCCGCAGAGATCAAACAAAAATTATTTCAAAAAAAAATTAATCCTTCAATAATTAATTCTTACTTAAATCAAGTATATACAAAAGACAAAAAAATTGATACTATCAATAACTTAATAGATAAAAAAATCAAATCTTTTCAATTTAAAGATAAACCTGAAAAAAATAATTCTCCACAGCATAATCTTTTTAATAAGATCGCCACAATACTATATAGAAAAGGATTTCAATACGAAGATTATTGTGATATTTTAACTGATAAGATTAACAAGTATCAAAAAACAAACACATAATCTTGATTACATTTTGATTACCTGCGTTTAATATATTTATTTGGTTATTACAAAATCCTTTTTTTATTGACATAAATAGCTTGAAATTTAAAATGTGAAAATATATTCTTAATTTTATTAATTACTATGGAGGATAAATGTATAAAATAAACGTAACTTCATCTTTTCCCGGAGCTCATAAATTAAATCACTACCCGGGAGCTTGTAAAAATCTACATGGGCATAATTGGAAAGTTCGTGTTCAACTCAAAACATCAAAAATAGATAAATTAGGTATGGCTATTGACTTTGGGATAGTTAAAGAACATCTAAATAAATTGATGAATAAATTTGATCATCAATATCTTAATGATTTAGAATGGTTTAAAAGCTCTCATAACTCTGATGATATAGATGTACGATTTACAAACCCAACTTCAGAAAATATTGCCAGAGTTATATTTGAAGAAATGCAAAAATCTTTTAAAGATGAGGACATTACTATTAACGAAGTAGAGATTTGGGAATCTGACAACTCATCTGTTATATACGACTTAAAATGATCAGAATTGTAGAATCAAATTATATAACAAGTGCTGTAAAAGCAAACAATTATCCAACAGTTATTCGAGATGATATAACTGAATGGAAAGAAGTTGCTTTTGTTGGACGCTCAAATGTTGGTAAGTCATCTATGATAAATACTTTAACAGGAAGAAAATTGCTGGCTAAGGTTGCAGCAAAGCCCGGGAAAACAAGACTAATAAACTTTTTTGATATTAGGTATAAACAAAAAAATAACGATTCAGAACAAGAGACAGACAATTTTTTTTGTTTAGTCGATTTACCGGGATACGGCTATGCTAAAGTAAGTAAAACTGAAAGACAACAATGGCAAACAATGATAAGTGAATACTTTACAAAAAGTAAACATATCTCCGGCGTAATAGTTTTAGTTGACATTAGGCACGAAGCCGATCCAAAAGATATGATTATGATAAAAATGTTACAACAACTAAATATAAATTTTATTATTGCCTGCACTAAAAGCGATAAAATACCTACAAATAAGATTCCTTCTCATTTAAAAAATATTAAAAAAGGTTTTCAACTTGACAAGATTGATGTAATCGCATTTTCTTCAACAACTAAAAAAGGATCTGATTACATATTAAATTGGATAGAAAACAAAATACTATATCAAGAAAATAATACTTCAATTTCATTAAATGATATACCTGTCAGAAAAATCATAAAGCATGATTAAAAAAATGTTGAGGTAAAAGATGTTAGAAAAAATAAAAAAACCGGAAGATATAAAAAAGCTAAGTTTTCATGAACTTGGTTTATTAGCTACAGACGTTAGGCAAAGAATTATAGAAGTCACTTGTATCAATGGAGGCCATGTAGCTCCAAGCTTAGGAGCAGTTGATTTCATCATAGCCTTGCTAAAAGTTTTCAATCCATTAAATGACAGAATAGTTTTTGATGTTGGTCATCAAGCCTATGCATATAAAATACTTACAGAAAGAAATGACAGATTTGATACTTTACGCACTTATGGTGGAATAAGTGGTTTTAACAATATCTTTGAAAGTAATTATGATGCTTTTTCGGTTGGCCATAGTAGTACTTCTATTTCAGCCGCATTAGGCATTAAAATTGCAATGGACTCACTTGAAGAAAAAGGCACGTCAATTGCAATCATTGGAGATGGTGCATTAACCGGAGGGATGGCATTTGAAGCCTTAAACCATGCCGGTCATCTACAAAAAAATATGATTGTTATTCTAAACGATAATGAGATGTCAATTTCACCAAACGTTGGAGCTCTACAACATTATTTAACCAATGTCTTAGTCAGTAAATCATATAATACACTTAAAAAACAAGTATGGGATCTTTCACAATCATTACCCGGGAAAGTCAGGAAAACCTTCATTTATGGAGCACAAAAACTTGAAGAAAGCCTAATGAATATAATAGTCCCAAATATTTTTTTTGAAGACCTGGGCTTTAAATATATCGGTCCCGTAAATGGCCATGACATTCCTCGTTTATGTAGAATTTTCAATAAAATAAAAACAAATATTGAAGGTCCTGTATTAATACATTTAGTGACGCAAAAAGGCAAAGGACTTTCATTTGCAGAAACAAATGCTGCAAAATTTCATGGGATAGGACCGTATAATAAAAAAAATGGCCACACAACTCCAAAAAAAAATCTCTCATGGTCAGAAGTTTTTGGTAATAAATTAGTTGAAATGGCAAAAACAGACAAAAAAATTGTTGCTATCACTTCAGCAATGACAGATGGAACAGGTTTAACAAAATTCAATGACACATACCCTGATAGATTGTTTGATGTAGGTATTGCGGAACAGCATGCAATTACCTTATCTGCAGGATTAGCATCTAAAGGTCTAAAACCCTATATTGCAATATATTCAACCTTTTTACAGAGAGCACTTGATCAAGTGATACATGATGTTGCATTACAAAAACATCCTGTCGTGATCTGTATAGATAGAGCAGGTTTAGTAGGTGAAGATGGAGCAACACATCAAGGAGTCTTTGATTTGTCATTTTTACAATTTGTACCAAATTTATGCATACTAGCTCCT
>JALNXV010000109.1 GCA_023230175.1 Candidatus Cloacimonadota bacterium | reverse complement strand
TTGCAGGGCCTGTGAGACTGTTCGGAACTTTCACAATGGACGATTTCGATCTGCCACACGAGAAGGACAATGCTTATGGCATGAGCAACAAGCCGCAGGCAATGGGCTTCACTGCTGGCGTTGAAGTCAATCTTTTCGATGGCGAGGAAATTGTATCATCTGAGTTTGAATATTCCGATTATGCCTTGAGAGAGCAGACTTTCAAGAAGAGTACAGGTCTGAACATTGGATATGAGTTCTACTATTGCTCTACTTTCATGTACAACCGCAATGATGATGCTGGCAAGTTCACCGTTCCTTTCCAGTTCATAAGCCTCACTGGCAGCGGCTACAGCTATGACGAGAATGCATATTACCTTGGATTCAAATATGGCCCGAACACCATGGTGCATCGTGTATATGCAGAGTACAAAGCCAATCCATTCGAGGCAGAGCTTTCGGCCGAGCTTATCAAGCGCGGTTCTTACGGCATAGATGATGAGTATTCCAACAATGCTTATTTCTTCTCCCGCGGGCTGAAGACGATGCAGCTTACAGATCCTGTGACTACAGCTCTCAAGATTGATGCCGGCGCTGCCTACAGCCTTCAGGAAGGATTCAAGGTATGCAGCACATTCAGCTACAGCCGTGATCTGACCCACAGTACCCAGGCGATTGCTCTTACCGTGGGAGCTTCGATTGCTGTGTGCGATGTGGACTGGAAAAACCTATTCTAATGATTCTGGCTATGGAAAAGCTTCCCCTGAAAGGAAGCTTTTCTAGAAGTTCCAGGAAGCTCCGAATGCCAGCTGGAAGTCATTCTCATTGACTCCGCTCTGGTTATTGCAGTTCTTCTTGATGATGTAATCGGCCTGAACAAATGCATCGAAAGCCTTGCTGAATTCATAGCTGATATTGGCACCGATTACGGCAGTGTATTCCACTGAATTCTTTGAAGATTCATCATACTTGTTGTTCTTCAGCGGGTCATGTGAATCGGTCGGTGCCTGGGTGGATTCATAGCTTTCCTGTGTTCCGCCGACTTCGTCCCATACAGTCCACTTGTCATGGGTTCCATGAGCCATGAAGAAGAGATTGGCATCGATGCTGATCCTGTCAGAGAGGCTGAATCCTGCATTCAGGTTCCCGATGATTGCATCACAGCCGTAGGTGTATCCCAGAAAGTATTCATCATAATAGGTCTGTCCCAGCGATGAGCTCCATTCCCTGATGGCAACCACGTACTGCAGGCCATATGGCGTGAGGTCATCATCGCCGGTTCTGCTCTTGTCATTTGATGCGCTTGTGCCGTACCGAAGGTACAAGAACGGTGTGGTGAAGGCTCCTTCAAGGCTGGCATGGATTATTCCATTTCCTGCTGGGAATGCTGTCTGCAATCCTGCAAGATAGCCTAATGCCTCAGGGTAATCTTCATGTTCTGCTGAAGGCTTTCCTTCAAGACCTGGGATGGCGAACTCATCCAGCATGATCTGTCCGTAGACGTTAAGATGCTTCATGGGAGTCCAGTCAAGCTCAAGAGCGAGTGTTGAATTCGAGTTGTACTGAGTATAGTTGTTGTGGTTGAAATTCACAGGGTTGAGAGCCCTGAAATCGATTGTGTTGTTCTTGGACATATAGACGAAGCCCTCTGTCAGGACAAGATTGAGCTTGTCTGAAAAGAGCCTTCCTTCAAAACGGTGGGCTATGTACATGAACAGTCCGGAAAGAGGTCCGTATTTCTGCACTGGCTGCCATGCTCCTGTTGCCTTGTCATCGCTTGTGTAGTAATTGCCAGGGTACGGGAAGAAGCTGGTAAGGAACGTATACTTGAAAGAGTTCGAGTATGTGGTGAAGCGGACCATGTCATGGTATGGGATGTTGTCGCTGATGACCAGGTTTCCAGTCTGGCCTGCACCCCAGCTTAGCCTGTCGCGTCCGATCTGAGCCGTCCAGTGGTTTCCTCCGATTGCAACGAACGCTCTTCGCGGATAGGATGCATCCATCAGAGTTCCATCCAGGCTCATGTTCTGGAACATGAAGAGGTTTGAAGAAAGCGCTGTTGCGCCAAGCTCTGTCTTTGCATGACGTGAATTCTGCAGAGAAAGCTCGAAGTAGGAATAGAAATGTTCAAGAGGCCAGGTTTCCCATGCCAGATTGACAAACGGCTTCTGGCTGCTAGAATTGTATATCCACTGGTCTCTTCCCTGAAATGCCTTCTCCACGGTTCCGGCCTTGGTCGTAATGGCTATGCCATCGGTGTTTGTGTGCAGGTATCCCTCGATGTTCAGGGAACCGGAGAAAGCCATGTCGATGGCATCTGTCTTGATTGAAGGATCCGGGTCAAGCTCTTTCTCAGCGAAATCGAAGTTTGCCTGAAGTGCAGGGCCGAGCGTGCTTCGGTCGATTTTCTCCAGCATAAGAGATAGTTCATTTCCGCTCCAAGGACCTGTGGTCGATGGAAGGGCATGGCCGGTTGCTAGATACAGATACTTGATGGTCTTGTATGCTTCGCTGGTCGTTTCGTAGATCTTCTGCTGGTTAGAATATGCAGACAGAGCTGTCAGTGATAGGATCAGGCAAAGAAGCAGGCATAGGGTTTTCTTCATGTTTTCCTCCAGATGAACACCGGTTCATTTGATTTGAGTGTAGACCTCTTCATGGTAATTAACAAATCAATTCGGCAGAAATGAAAAAGGCAGTCCCGTTTCCGAGACTGCCCGAAGTTGAAGAAATACCGATCAGATGCTGTAAGTAACACCGAATGTCAGCTGGATATCGCTCTTGTTGACGTCCTTGATGTTTCCATAGTTCTTGATCGTGATGTAGTCTGCCTGAACCATTGCAGAAAGCGCAGGTGTGAAGCTGTATCCGCCATTGAGGCCGATGACAGTGGTGTAGGCTACTGCATTGCGTGTAGCAGTAGCGGTCGGATCCTTGTGGTTCCCGCTTGGATGTGAAGAGGTCGGAGTCTGGAGATCCGCATAATCCGGGTAGGTTCCATCGCCGTTTCCTACTCTTGTCCAGCATGTCCACTTGTCCGTTGCACCATGGGCCATCATGAAGAAGTTGCCCTCGATGTGGAACTTGCCGTACTGCTTGTACCCGATGTTGAAGTTTCCGACCAGGGCATCTCCGCCGTACTTGTATCCAAGGAACTCTTCATCGTAGTATGTTCCGCCTTCACCGTAGTTGCGGATTGCAACGACGTAGTTTATTCCATACTCTCCGACTTTCTGCCCGCCGTCATCTTCGCCGTAGCGCAGATACAGGAACGGATCGGTCTTCACGCCTTCAAGCGAGCCGTAGAGGATGCCGTTTCCAACGTTGAATGCACCCTTGAGCCCAAGCAGGAATCCGTATGCCGACGGGAATGCCTTCTGGTCTACGCCTGGCTTCCATTCGCCTGGGAGGCAGAATTCATCTATCACCGCCTGGCCATAGAGGTTAAGGCCATTGATGATGGTCCAGTCAGCTTCGAATCCCAGAAGGGAGTTGGACATGCTTCTGATGTAGTTGTTGTGATAGAACATCATAGGGTTGAACACCATCAGATCAAGGTTTCCTTCCTTGCTCATGTACATGATGGATTCTGTGACAGTGATGTTGAGCTTGTCATCAAATAGCCTTCCTTCAACTCTATGAGCCATGAACATGCTCAGTCCCTTAATGATCTGGGTCTGACCAGATACGGTATTCCATCCGCCGTCCAGTGTTCCATCATTGTCTGTGTCTCCATCATAGTTCATCTGGTGAGGGAAGAAGCTTGCAACGAATGTGTACTTGAACACATCTGAGAAAGTGGTGAACCTTGCCATGTTGTGATAGATGAGATTATCGCCTACGAACAGGTTGCCGGTTTCGCCTGCGCCCCAGTTCAGGCGGTCACGTCCGAGCTGGAAGCTCCAATGGTCGCCGCCGGCAGAAACGAATGCACGGTACGGGAAGTTGAGGTTAAGATCACCCATGGCGAATTTGAGGTTCTGGAAGAACAGGATGTTTGTCGAGAAAGCAGTGCTTCCTACTTCTCCTGAAGCTGCGTGGATCTGGTTCATGAAATCGAACTCGAAGAATCCATAGAAGCTGTTTGCTGTCCATGTTTCCCAATCAAGCGAGAGGAAAGGCTTCTGATCCATCATGCCATAGATCATGTTCGATCTACCCTGGAAAGCAGCCTCGGTGTTGGTATGGTAGTAGCCTTCAATATTTGCTTCCAGGCCAAGCTTCATGCTCACGCCTTCTGCAAGCTTTTTAGGCTCCAGTCCAAGCTGTGAGCTCACATAGTCATATGTGGTCTTCAATCCGCCTGAAAGGGAAGAAGGATCGATCTTGGCAGCCATGAGCGAAAGCTCAGCACCGCTCCATGGACCGGTCGTTGAAGGCAGCGCGTGACCTGTAGCAATGTACAGCGTCCTGATTGCCTGATAGACTTCGCTGGTTGTTTCATAGATCTTCTGCTGGTTGTCATTGGCTGAAACAACCGAAAGGCATAAGATCACGCATAGAAGCAAGCAGATTACTTTTTTCATAATTTTCACTCTCCTAATGGGAATAACAAATTCACAATTACAATTGTAGCTTCATTTCCATGAATTGAACAAGCGAAAAAGAAGATAATTACAGTTTTGTGAAGAAAAGTGTAGTTTATGTGTCAGCACTAGATGCTGTAGCTCAATGAAACAGCAATCTGGAAGTCGTTGCTTGATGATCTTGAAGAAGTGTCCCATCGGTTAATGAAGCTCATCTGGGCCTCGGCTGATATGTGGCTCGAGAACTCATAAGAACCGTTCAGGTCAAGAATGGTCGCGAAGTAGGCAGTATCGCCGTAAGGAGTCGTCCCTCCAAGATTCGGAAGGGCAGTATTGTCATTGCCGCTATTGTGAGAGGCATAGATGTCAAGCGTTCCCTTGACGATCTCGCGGGCAGTGAATCCAATGCTTGCTCCGCTGAAGAAGTCGAAACGGCTTTCAGATTGGAATACGATTGAATCGTTTCCATATGGGAAGCCGAGGAAGTCTATATCCACGACGTACCCGCCGGTGCCTGAAACCTTGTTACGGGAGATGACAAGGAAATCCACTTCATCGCGTCTGTACACGAGAGGAGAAGTGTAAACACCTTCAAGAGAGGTTGAGAAGATTCCGCTTGGGGATGCAGAAGTGTACTCGGCTCCAAGCACCAACCCGAATGAAGGGCTCTGGTCACGGCCTTCGCCAGGTGCAGTTGCCTGATCCAGTGCAAACTGAGTGTAAAGGTTCAGGCCTTTTGCAACCTGCCAGTCAGCTTCCAAGTGGGCAATGGCGTTGAAAATCGAATGATTGTCCAGATTGTGGAGAATGAACGAAGGATTGAAGTACTTGAGCTCTATTATGCCATCGGTCCGGTACATGACACCTTCGGAAATTGAAAGCGTCAGTGAGCCGAATGGGCGGTACTCAAGCCGGTGGCTGATGAAGAACCGCGTGCTTTCGTCTTCGGTCTGGCGGCAGCTGAGGTCTGATTCAAGGAAGAGGGTGAGGAACTCATATTTGAATTTGTCAGAAAAGAACTCGAGCCGAAGATGATCATGGAAATCCACATGGTCGTCAATCACCAGATTGCCGATGCTGGAATTGCCCCAGTCCAGCCTGTCTCTCCCGATGCTCGCAAACCAGCCTGTCCCGCCTGCGCTGAAAAGAGCACGCTTTGGAAATGCTGAGTCGAAATCCGAGGCTTTGGTCAGAATGTTGCTTGAAAAAGCGCTTGAATAGAAAACCGAGTCCTCGATTACTCTGATCTTCAGTTCATCGGATTCCTGTGGCAGCTCTGTGATCAGTGTACCGATTCCCCATTCTGGCCAGACTCCGCTTCCTTGGAACACAGCTAGCCTTGTGTCGTCCATGGAGAATTTTCCCTTCGCAATCCTGATGTCGCAGTATGAATAGACCGTGTCAAGGAAGCTGAACTCCACGAATGCCTCCAGAAGAGGCTTGCGTTGCTCGTACCCTATGATCCAGTCGCTTTCGCTGCCGAAATCCGTGTTTGTGTGTGCATAGGCTTCAAGATTGAGAGATGCACCTCCGTTTATGTTCAAGTCTTCGTCCAGGATTGCTTTAATCTTCTGGACAATCAATTGTTCTTCTTCCGTGTGTGCTGATGCTTCGGCTCTGCCGAGGATCATTCTTGCCTCGTCGTAAGACCAAGGTCTTGAATTCGAAGGGGTACCGCTTCCAGTAAGCGCATAGAGGCTGTCCATCAGGCGATAAACCGGCGATGAAAGAGGGTAGGTCTTGCCGCTTGCTGCATCCAGAAGTGAAGCAGATGCAAGAAGAATGAAGCAGATCAGAACACCAGGCTTCTTCATTTTCCGATTGCCCATGGGTCGATGGCCATTCCTACGGAGACCGATGCTGCAGTCTTGCTGTTGTACAGGTCACAGTAGACCTCGATCTCGGATTTGGCCTGAATTCCTTTGATGATCGTATAAGCAGCGTCTGCTGTGGTGACAAAAGAGGTCTTGACCGGGCCGTTGAGCTTGAAAGTGCTGTACGGAGCGCTTTGCTCAACTGTTCCATAGGCGTTCTCGATGCTGTATGCTCCCTTGAGGATGACCTCGAAGTCCAGATCAATCTTGAATGGGTTCTGTTCGTATGAAATCCCGACTTTATGAACCATCGTGTCAGGACCGTATGGGAAGCCGATGAAATATGCGTTGTGATCCACTATGTAGCCGCCGTTTCCATAGCTGTACATCCATGCCGGTACTGTGAATTTGCCCGAGTCCTTGTCCCTGTTGTACAGGAATGCAGTTGCCCAGTACCATTCATAGGAAATGTTGAGTCCGCCTTTGAATTCGAATGTGTCTTCTCTGAGGACAAAGTCGCTTTTCACCGTCACTGAGTCCTGCATCGGCTCGCCATCGAGGATATGAACCTGCGCACCGAGGGCGAATCCCATCGAAGTAGGCTTGGCTGAACTCTCAGTTCCAAGTTCCAGGTCGTCCATGGCGAATTCTCCGAAAAGCCGGAAGCCAATCTCGTCGAACTGGAAAAGCTTTTCGGCCGAAAGCTGGAACATGACATTCGAACGGTCGTGCTGGTAGTTGTTGTGCCAGAATGTAAGCGGGGTGGCATCCAGCAGGCTTGGTGTCTTGTCATAGATCAGGTTGAGCTCCGAAATAGCTATTCGGAACGAATCTGTCTCCCATCCGAATCGGTGCGAGAACAGAGTCTTCTGATAAAGGTCGCTGACTGTTTCATCACTGTCATGGTCTTGTGGGTAGGCTAGGCTTGTTCCATTGAATCCTGTAACTATGTAGTTGAACCAGAAATTGCCTGACTGTGTTGGAAAGTCAGTTTTCAGGTAAAGGCTGTCCAGAAACGGAGCTGAATCATTGATGGCAAAGTCATATGACCCTGGTCCCCACTTGATCTGACGGCGGCCGAATGAAGCGTAGATATTGTCAAGCATCAGCTCAAGGAATCCGGTGCGCGGACCGTTCATCTCAACCACTGCATTGATGTCGTTTCCCAGAAATGGAATATTGCTCCATTGGGTTTTGGTGAAGTATTTGTAGATGTCTGTCTGAAGATCCATGAAAAGAACAAGGTTCACATATTTGCTCTGTGCAATGACTCCCAGATCCACAAGGGACGGCACATTGAAATACCTGCGGTACTTCTGCTGCACTGTTTCTGAGAAATCGGAATTCTCAACAAGCTTGATCTTCTTTCCAGTGTTTCCATATGCCTGCTCGAATGAGCTTTCAGGAAATCCGTTGTAAAGGAAATACGGCTTGATGTTTGTAATAGGCCGGACTGTAATTTGGCTTGAATGCACTGCAGCAATGCAGAGGATGCACAATATAGCAATTGCAAGAAAACGCTTGGTTCTTTTCATTTGATAGCTCCTTTTCAATCAGAAGTATACGGTTTTTTGCTTTTGAATCAATGGGTACAAACGTTTTGCCGGTTATCCTCGATGCGTTTCTTGATGATCGAGAGCCTCTTGAGCTTCATCGTCGGGGTCCGTTCGAACGGCACTTCCTGAATCTCGGCTCCGCTTATCTTCGATGATGAGCCAAGCTGGCTGTTCACTGCTTCACGGATTATCTGGATGTACTTCTGAGCTTCGCTTCTGGCGCTTGTCATGTCCATCTTGAGATTGGCTGCGAATGTATCCATGTCGAGCTTGATCAGTGCAAGCAGTCCCCCGTTTTCCGGGATGATCAGGCTTTCCTGGACAAACTCCTGATGGTTTATCAGCGTTTCGATTGCCTCGGGGAAGATGTTCTCGCCATTTGAAGTGAGGATCATCTCCTTGATCCTTCCAGAAAGTGCAAGCCTCTTTCCCTTTAGGAACACGCCGATGTCGCCTGTGGAGAACCATCCGTCCTTTGAAAGACACTGCCCCGTCATTTCGGGATTATTGAAGTAGCCTTTCATGACAGCAGGGCTCTTTGTCTGGATTTCCCCTGTCTGGGGATCAAGCCGTACCTGAACTCCAGGCAAAACCTTGCCCAGCGAGCCAAGGCGGTGTGTCTTGGGCCCGCAGCCTGCAATGAAGGGAGCCGTTTCGGTCAGACCGTAGCCTAATGCATATGGGAATCCAGCCTTGTTTAAGAACTTCTCGACTTCCTTGTCAAGCGGTGCACCGCCTATTCCGAAGAACCTGAGCTTTCCGCCAAGGCTGGAGATGAGCTTCCGTCCGGCCGCATGGTAAACGAAACCGCGAAGCAATGGGATGTTCATCAGCCTTGCAATCTTTGGATTGCCCGAGAGCTGCGGCTTGACTGCCTTGTTGTAGATCTTCTCGATCAGAAGGGGAACGCTGAGAATCACCTTGGGACGGATCTGCCTGAGTGCGGGCATAAGGCTTGAAACTGAAAGCGAACGCCCGAGGTAGGTTATGCTGCAGCCGCACATCAGCGGAAGCAGCATGCCTATAGTGAATTCATAGACATGGCTCAGCGGAAGAATCGACAGAACCTTCCATCCTCTTTTGAGGTGGATGAAAGGCTTTGAGCACGTATCTGCATCCCATATGAGGTTTCGATGGGTGAGCATCACTCCTTTCGGGGTGCCGGTTGTTCCGCTTGTGTAGATTATCGAGGCAACAGTGTCCTCTGTCACATCTGCTGCAGTGATTCTTTCAATCATCCTGGCATCCGGGGCTACTGTTGATACGCTAAGCCCGGGAAGAAGCTTTGCTGCGCTTGAAGTGATTTCCACTTCGTGGTCGAGGCATGAAGCGGGAATGCTCATCATGTCATCCAGCCTCACAATAGGAAGATTGCATGATGCGACTTTCCCGATATTGGTGCTTGAAGCGAAGATGAGCCTGGACTGTGAATGCTCGACTATCTTCCTTGTCTCTTCGGCAGAGAAGTTCGGAAGAACTGTAACTGCAACCATGCCGGCATATGTTATTCCGAAGTATGCAAGCACCCATCCCGGTGAGCTCTCACCAACTATCATGATGTGGTCTCCTGCTTTCATCCCGCTTTCCAGCAGGAATGCTGAAACCGATCTGACTCTGCACGAGAGCTGTGCATACGTAACCTCCGAAAGCGGGTCGGAGTATCTGGCAATAGCCATTGTTCTGCCGTATTTTCTGGAAACTGTGTCCACCACACATCGCATTGTTG
>JALNXV010000108.1 GCA_023230175.1 Candidatus Cloacimonadota bacterium | reverse complement strand
AAGTGGGACCGGTAAAGAATTACTCGTAAGAGCTATTCATAAGCTTTCTAAACGTAAGAACTCTATATTTATACCTGTTAATTGTGCTGCTATTCCACACAGTCTCTTTGAAAGTGAGTTTTTTGGACATATTAAAGGTGCCTTTACCGGTGCTACAACCACAAGAAAAGGGAAATTTCAAGAAGCTGACGGGGGAACTATTTTTTTAGATGAAGTTGGTGAGATGCCTCTTGAATTTCAGGCTAAATTATTAAGAGTCATAGAATCAGGAGAATATACCATAATAGGTGAAAATTTTCCTAAGACAACTAACGTTAGAATTATTGCTGCTACAAATAAAAACCTTGAAGAGATGGTCCATGAAAAGCTTTTCCGAGAAGATTTATTCTATAGATTAAATATTTTCCCGATAGAAATTCCTTCTCTTAGAGAAAGGAAAGATGATATTATTTTGTTGGCAAGACATTTTTTAAATCAAATTAATAAAAAACTTCAGCTTAATGAAAAAACTGTTTCTACAATGCTAAGTTATCCTTGGTATGGGAATATTAGAGAATTAAAAAACGAGATGCAACGAGTATCAATTTTAACAGATACAATTATTTATCCGGATCATTTATCTATAAAACAAAAGATTAATACTAAAGAAGTGATTGATTTTCCTGAAAAATTTTCTCTGGAATCTCATCTAAAGGATGTTGAACGTAACTATTATTATAAAGCTATGGAAATAGCAGAAAATAATAAAACTAAAGCGGCACAATTACTTGGTGTTTCATATAGAATCTTTAATTATACTTGGTCGAAATTACAAGAAGAAAGTTAGGTTTGGATTAAAAACTTACCATTTCTTTTTTGAATCAATAAAGTCAAGATTAAAGCTAAAAATGGTTCCTTTATTTATTTTTGATTTGATTTCTAAAATATAAGAATGTTGTTCAAGAATTTGTTTAACTATTGATAAGCCCAAACCCGTACCGTGTTTTTTTGTTGTATAAAAGGGTTCTTGAATGTGTTCGATAATATCATTTGACATACCGCAACCTGTATCAATCCATTTAAAAATACCTGTAGAATCAGAACGTTTAGTGACCTCAATTGAAATTTTACGTTCATTGCTAAATTCCATTGCGTCAATACTATTTTGCATAAAGTTAATTAAGACTTGTTTTAAATTATCTTGATCTCCCTTGATTAACTGAGTTGTATCTTTAGGTAAATCTATATATATTTTAATGTTATGTTCATTTAATTCTTGTTGATATAGTTTTATGATATCATCAAGTATTTTTTTTAAATCAACAATGCCCATAACAATTTGTTTTGGTTTTGAAAAATTTAGTAAATCTTTGGTAATATCATTTATTCTGTCAACTTCTGTTAGTATGTTATCAACTAGATTTTTAACGTCTTTTTCTTCTAGAAGTGTGGATAAAAATTGTATAGAACTTCTAATAGACGTGAGTGGATTTCTGATTTCATGTGCAATTGATGATGACATTCTGCCGACCATAGCCATTTTTTTTTGTTGATAATCATTGTTCAATTGTTTTAACTGCCGATTAACTTTTTCAGTACTTTCCCAGGCTAATGCCATTAATTGAAAAATTGTATTAAAAAAATCTAGATATTTTTCACAGTTCTTACAATTACTTATTACAGCAATTAAAATAATTCGATTATGAAGCATAACAGGTAAGATAATTTGTGGTTCTAAATCAGCAATAGCTTGAATATCCATTTTAATATATTCTGTAATTGCTCCGCTTAGTTTTAAACAGACTTGGTTTTGAGAAAGCCAATGTAAAAGTTTACTATTCTTTTTAATATGAATAGATTCTTTTTGATAGTTATAAACAAAATCATCATCAATTTTCTTAAAAAAATAAAGCTTTAATTCCGGGAAGATCTCTTTTAGTTTACCTGTGGTAGTGTCTAATACTTTCTCAGAATCAACAAGTAATGAGTAAGAATTTATGAGCTCTTTTATAAAGCTTCTGATAGCAATTTTATCTTTTTTAAATAAATGTTTAAATCTCATATTTCCTTTATTTAGATTAATTTAGTAAGTAGATTTTTGTCCATATCAATTAAAATGACTTCTGTACCTGCCTCAGAAAACATTTCTTTAGCGAGTTTATCAGGATAGTCTTCTAAAACATATACGTAAGCAATCTCTGCATTAATAATCATTTTAGCACAAATACTACAAGGGAAATTTGTACAATATAAAACAGAATCTTTAATTGAAGTGCCATTTAGGGCTGCTTGAATAATAGTATTTTGTTCTGCATGGACTCCTCTACAAAGTTCATGTTTTTCACCTGAAGGGACATTAAGCATTTCGCGCATACAACCTGTTTGAGAACAATGAGCGACGTGTTTAGGAGCTCCATTATATCCTGAAGCGATAATCTGATTATTTTTTACTAAAACAGCCCCGACTTTTCTTCTGAGGCAGGTAGCTCTTTTTGAGACAAGGATTGCCATACTCATAAAATATTCATGCCATGAAGGTCTTTTCATTTTTTCCTCTCTGTTAATAGGTTAAAAAAACAGGGGTTATTAAATCCCCTGTATATAATATTTTCTATAATCCTAATATTTTTTTGGTTTGTTCGGGAGTAGCGAGAGGTCTTCCGTATTCTTTAGCGATTCTAGCTATACGAGCGACAAGTTGAGCATTAGAATCTGCAACAATTCCTTTATGATAATAAATATTATCTTCAAAACCAACTCTTACGTGCCCACCCATAACTATTGCCATAATTGCACAAGGTAGTTGCCAGCGTCCTACACCTGCAACGCCCCAAGTGGCTGTTGGGATTTCAGCTTTAAGATGTTCAGCCATATAAAGAAGGTTTTTAGGCTTTCCGCTCATACCTCCGGGAACACCTAAGACAAACTGGACGTGTAAGGGTGTATGGGTTATTAATCCTTTTTTTACAAGTCTGGCGACTATGTCAATCATACCGGATTCATAGACTTCAATTTCAGGGGCTACGTTAACTTCTTGAAAGTATTTAGCTAATCTTTCAATATCAAGAGGTGCATTAATAAAAACTTCGTTACCGAAATTTAAAGAGCCTGCATTTAAGGTTGCCATATGTGGTTTAAGTTTGAGTGGAGCCATACGCTTTTCAAAAGATTCACCGACTGCTCCTCCGGTTGACATTTGGATAATCATTTCAGGAACGGTTTCTCTTACTTTGTTTATAACGGCTTCAAATCTTTCAAGGCTTTGGGTAGGGTTGCCGTTATCGTCTCTTACGTGTAAATGTAAAACTCTTGAGCCTGCTTCAAAACATTCTTTAGCGGTTTGAGCTTGTTCTTCCGGAGTGATTGGTAAATTAGGTTGAGCTTCTCTTGTTGTTTCTGCTCCGGTTAATGCAGTAGTAATAATTAAGGGTTCCATATTATCTCCTATATATTTTATTTTGATAGTTAAAATAAAAATCGGACTACCTCAAAGGGAGGTAATCCGTAATAGATTTTATTTATAAGAATTTCTTTTTTGCATCTTGTAATGATTCGGCTACCATATTGATTGTGTATTGTAAATCTTCAGTAGTATGACGATAACAGACATAGCCGTGATGATAAGGTTGCAAGAAGACTTTTCTACGAATCAATTGAGTGTAGAATTCATTTCTTAGTTTTTTATAGAGTTTATCTTCATCAGCGGTAAATGTGATGTAAGGCATCCAAGGTTCACCGGAAAATTCTACAGGCATATTGCTTTTTTCAATAACTTCTTTTAGCCCTTTGGCGAAGAAAGCACCTTTTTCCTTAATTACATCTAATACTTTATCTCTTTGTAAAACTTCGATTGTTTTTAAAGCTGCTACTTGAGAATCACTATTTGGAAAGAAAGTTGAACTTAAAAATACATCATCGGCAAGTTTCATCATAATATCTTTTTTACCAACAACTGCACCAATGGGCCAACCGTTAGCCATTGCTTTGCCAAATACTGACAAGTGAGGGGTTACTCCAAAATATTTTTGAGCACCGCCTAAGTCACATCTGAAACCGCTTCTGATTTCATCAAAGACAAGCACTGATTCATATTCCTCGGCTATTTCTTTTAATCCTTCAAGGAAGCCGGGTTTTGGCATTTCAACAGGTTTAGCAAGTGGATGACCAACCGGTGTTACTATGATGCTTGCAACATCACTACCGTGTTTCTTCATTAAATCTCTAACTTGGTCTAAATCGTTGTATTCGAATTCGTAAACGTCTTCGTAAAGTTTTTCCGGTACTCCGCCTTTAACTTCGACACACCAATCGTGCCAACCGTGATAACCACAACGTAATACTTTTTTCTTGCCTGTATATCCTCTTGAAATTCTGATTGCAGTAGTTGTTGCGTCAGAGCCGGTTTTTACAAAGACAGCCATTTCGCAAGAAGGGATGAGTTCTTGAAGTTTAGCAGTAAGTAAATTTTGTACAGGTTGTGTTAATGAAAAACAAAAACCTTTATTTTTGATTTGGTTAACTACAGCGTCATCTACCTCATCTTCGCGATGCCCTAAGATTATCGGTCCGTAAGCACAAAGATAATCGATATATTCATTACCGTCAACATCGATTACTCTTCCGCCTTTAGCAGAATCAAAAAATATTGGATATTCTCCGGGTACGAAGTTATAAGGTCTTCTTATACCTAACACAGCTCCCGGAATTTGTGTTAATGCTTCTTGATAAAGTTGTTCTGATTTGTCTAGTTTTAATTTGTCAGCCATTTTAAAATTCCTCTCTTATATTAATTTTCCCCATAGTCACATTGTAATTATTTGCATTATTTTGTCAAATGAAATAACAAATTATCATATAATTATCTGGTAATATTAATGATTAAGTTACTTGTTTTTGCTTTGTTGAAAAATATGAAGGTGTTTTAATGTTATGAGATATGATAAAAAAATATTTATAAGTGGATTTTTGAATAGAGCATCAAGTTAATATCTAATGTATATAGTTGGACATATTTGAAAATTCGGGACATAAGATAAAAAAAGATGAGAAAAATTATATTTAGTATGAAATACAGATGGATATTTGATAGATTTCAAGATGATTGGAGGAAGATGTTAATAAATTTTTGTTGTGATAATTATTTTTGTGTGAGTATTTCAGTTTTATATTTTTAGTAATTTTGAAGTAGTTCTAATCGTAAAATAGTAATACATTGTAATTTCTTTATTGACATATATGCAATTTCTGAAAAAGTTGTCAAAAATATATGGTAGAAAAAATTATGGATATAAAAACAAAAGAAGAATTTTTTAAAATTAATCTTGAAGAAGGGAAATATCTTGACTTTGAAGATATTTTTGGAAATAACTATCCTTTATGTTTGGAAATAGGTTCCGGTAAGGGAGAATTTATTGCAGTTCAATCAAGGTTTCACCCTGAAACAAATTTTATTGGAGTTGAACTCAAGGGCAAACGAATTATTACAACCTTAAAAAAGTTAGATATTGAAAAAAACTCAAATGTTAGATTAATGAATCTATTTATTGATGAAAATGTTACAGATTTTATCAAGCCAAATTCATTAGATACGGTAATTATTTATCATCCTGATCCTTGGCCAAAAAAGAAACATCATAAGCGAAGATTAATACAGCATAAGTTTCTTGATGCTATTAATCCGATTATTAAAATTAACGGATATATAAAAATTTCGACAGATGATGCGGAATATGCACAATGGATAATAGATATATTCAAAGAACGTAAAGACTTTAAATCTATCTATCCTGAAGACTTCACAATGATAAACCCTGAAGACCATTTTACTACATATTTTGATGAATTACAAGCTCAAGAGGGCTTTGAAACATGGTTTATGCTATATAAAAAAATAGCAGAAAAGAATTGATTATGAGAAATATCACAAACACCAAAAAGATTAATGAAATCTTTGCACTTTCTAATAAAGATGTATATAAACTTAGTCCTTATGCTTGTAAGGATACAGATGCCTTTAGAATCATTCCTGATGATAAAGCTCATTTTAGAACTCCTTTTGCAATTGATAGGGATCGTATTTTATATAGTGGTGCGTACAGACGTTATCAAGGTAAGACGCAAGTCTTTTCATTCAGTAATCTGATAGATGAAGAAATGACAAATCGCAGTTTACATACTACTTATGTTTCTCAAATCTCACGTACTATCAGTAAAATGCTTGGTTTAAATCTTGAGCTGGTTGAGGCTATTGCCTTGGGGCATGATTTAGGGCATACACCATTTGGTCATGATGGTGAAAGAGCACTTTCTAAACAATGTATTAAGTATAAAATAGGAGAATTTCATCATAATATTGAAAGCTTACATATTGTTGATAATATCTCAAGAAAAGGAGAAGGCTTAAACCTTACTTTTCAAGTTAGAGATGGTATCATATCTCATGATGGAGAAGTACATAACACACAGATTATCCCTGATAAAGATAAAACAAACAAGGAAATTGATAGATATATTATGATAAAAAAGGGATTTTATAATGACAAAAAAATCTCTGATGAAGAAAAAAATATTATCTCAAATATGATGCCGGCTACTTTAGAGGGATGTGTTGTAAGGATAACAGATACTATCGCTTACATTGGACAAGATATCGAAGATGCTATTAGGTTTAATCTGTTGAAACGTAGTGAGTTGCCTGTAGATTGTGTAGAACACCTTGGTGACACAAATAGTAAAATTATAGATAGTTTAGTAAAATCTGTCGTAATAAATAGTTATGATAAAAATTACGTTTGTTTTGATGAAGAGACCTCTTTTTATCTTAAGAAGCTTAAAGATTTTAATTATGAAAGGATCTATACAGATAAAGATGTAAAAAAAACCAATCCTAAGGTTGAAAAATGTATGGAAATTCTTTTTGAAAAATATATAAATGACATCAAACACAATAATATAAATTCAAAAATATTCAAGCATTTTTTATCGCATAAAACGGATAAATATTTACAAACGTTTAAAGATGCTGAGAAGGTAAGAGATTTCATTGCAACTATGACTGATAGATATTTTAATGAAGAAGTAAAAGATTTTCTTTTACCATGGAAATAGAAAGGAACACTAATGGAGTTACAAGAATTTCAAAAAGAAATTGAAACTATAATTACAAAAATTGACGAATTACGGAGGTTTCTTTGACCTTTCAAGTTTGACTGTAAAACATAAAGAGCTTGAAGAACAAATGCATAATCCTGATTTTTGGAACGACCAACAAAATGCAAAAAAAATAACAAAAGAATTAAGTTTAATTAAATTAGAAATTGATAAAGAAAATAAACTCAAGACAATAAAAGAAGATTTAGAAACCTATATTTTATTATTAGAAGAAGAATATAACACTTCTTTATTTGATGAAGCTATAAATAAATTCACTGAATATAAAGAATTTATTGAACAGACAGAAGTTCAAATTTTATTAAATGGGAAATATGATTTTAATAATGCCTTACTTACTATTCATCCCGGAGCAGGTGGAACAGAATCGCAAGATTGGGGAGATATGCTTTTACGAATGTATAGATATTGGGCAGAGAAATCAAAGTTTACTTTTAAAATAGTAGATTATTTGTCCGGTGATGAAGCCGGTTTAAAATCCGCTACTATCGAAATCTGTGGAGATTTTGCTTATGGATATTTAAAGGGCGAGGCAGGTATTCATCGCCTTGTTCGTATTTCACCTTTTAATGCTCAAGGTAAAAGACAAACTTCATTTGTTTCAATCTTTGTATATCCGATGCTTGATGATGATATAGAATTTGAAATCAATCCAACAGATTTAAAAATTGATACTTATAGGGCAAGTGGTGCCGGTGGACAACATGTCAATACTACAGATTCTGCCGTTCGTATTACGCATTTACCTACTAATATCGTAGCTCAATGCCAAAATGAAAGATCCCAAATACAAAATCGTGAAAAAGCAATGACTATGCTACGTGCAAAATTATATCAATATTATGAACAACAACGTGAAAAGGAAAGAATGAAACATGAATCTACTAAAACCGAAATCGGCTGGGGAAATCAAATACGCTCCTATGTGTTTCATCCTTATCAAATGGTTAAAGATCATAGAACTAATTTTGAAGTTGGTCAAATATCAAATGTTATGAATGGTGAAATTACAGGATTTATTAATGCATATTTAAAATATTCCACTAACGAAGGGATATAAATTAAGATGTTTTTTTTTAGAAAAAAAAGCGAGATAGAAAAATATAAAAAATTAATCAATTCTAAAAAACTCCCTAATCATATAGCTGTAATTATGGATGGTAATGGAAGATGGGCAAAGAAACAAGGTGCAGGCAGATTATATGGCCATAGAAATGGAGTTGAATCGGTTAGGGCAATAGTTGAGGCTTCTGTCGAAATCGGACTTAAATATCTTACCATATATGCCTTTTCTACTGAAAATTGGTCACGACCGGAAGATGAAGTTAAAGGTCTGTTAAAGCTAATACTTGACTCTCTTGTAAATGAAATTGATCAAATGTCAAAAAATAATATCGTTGTTAGATTCATTGGTACGAACAAAAATCTTTCTCCGGAATATCAAGAAAAAATTCATCGCGAATGTGAAAAATCTTGGAATAATACCGGACTTAATTTTAATATTGCTATGAATTATGGTGGCAGATTAGAGATACTGGAAGCAGTAAAAAAGATTATGCCTTTGATAAAATCCGGTGAGATAAATGAAGAAAATATTTGTGAAAAAGATATAGAACAGTATCTCTATACAGCAGGTATGCCCGATCCTGATTTAATGATAAGGACAAGTGGAGAAATGAGGCTTTCAAATTATCTAATCTGGCAATCAGCCTATACAGAGCTTTATTTTACAAATATACTCTGGCCTGATTTTAAAAAAGAAGCATTTTTAAAAGCTATTGTTGACTTTCAAAAGAGAAATAGAAGATTCGGAGGTATCTGATGGAGTTATTAAAAAGATGTATTATTGCAATCATTTTTATTCCTTTATTATTATGGGTTTATTATAATGGGGGAGTTATTTTAAGCTCTCTTCTCGGAATCTTATGTGTTGTAAGTGCTTATGAACTACTTAAACTCTTTGGAAAAAAAGATATTAAGCTTTTAAGTTTTAATGTAATCTTATCTTTAGCCTTATTTTATACTATTATATATGATAAACCATATCTTGTCCTTATATTGTTTTTGTCTTTATTGTTTAATGGGCTTAATGATGTGTTTTTAAGTAAGATGGAATGTGCTTCATCAAGGTTAGCATATTCTTTGTTGTTGATAATATATCCTGCTATTGGCTTTGGATATTTATACAAAATTTCTGAGATAAGTGTTGTTTTATTACCTGTTATTGCTGTACTAATATGGCTTACTGATTCTTTTGCATATTTTATCGGAATGACTCTTGGTAAACATAGAGGCTTTTTTAAGTGTAGTCCTAAAAAATCTATTGAAGGTTTTGTTGCCGGTATTATTACTGCATTAATTGGAAGTATAGTAGCTTATGTTATTTTTGATGATATCAGTTCATATAAAATGATTGCTTATCTTGCTGTTTCAGTTGGTTTCTTTGGGCAGTTTGGTGATTTATTCGAGAGTATTATTAAAAGAGATATCGGTGTTAAGGATAGTTCTAA
>JALNXV010000001.1 GCA_023230175.1 Candidatus Cloacimonadota bacterium | reverse complement strand
TCATTTAAGGTTTATTAGTGCAAGCAAGGATGCTCGCACAACATTATCAGAGACTGTTGAATAATTTCAATTATTGTTCTACAAGCTTCCAGCTTGTAGTTTTTATGAAATATTGAATACCTATCACTTAAGTTTTTTTAGTGCAAGTAAGGATGCTCGCAAAACATTATCAGAGGTTGTTGAATAATTTTAATTATTGTTCTACAAGCTTCCAGCTTGTAGTTTTTATGAAATATTGAATACCTATCACTTAAGTTTTTTTAGTGCAAGCAAGGATGCTCGCAAAACATTATCAGAGGTTGTTGAATAATTTTAATTATTGTTCTACAAGCTTCCAGCTTGTAGTTTTTATGAAATATTGAATACTTATCATTTAAGGTTTTTAGTGCGAGCTGGGATGCTCGCACAAAAACATTTTTCACTTATTATTTTTATTACTTTTGTGATTCTAACCATTTAAGGGCTTGATTAGGGTCTTCAAATACTTGTGCAGTAATACCACCTTTAGAGTATTCATCTATTAATGCGTTTATACTTAGTTTGCCAATAGTTTTTTGTGGTAAGACTATTGCCCAGTATTTCCAACCCGCTTTTTTTGTTTCAGGCCACCAAACATCTTGTCCCCATTTTTTGTCTTCTTGAGTCATAACAGAAAAATTTCTGTCATCAGATAACCATTTAGAGCCGTGATGTTCTTTTAAATGATTAGTTGATGTAAGCATTAATTTTTGGAAATTTTCTCCGGAACAAAACTTTTTCCATTCATGATGAATGATTCCGGATTCAGGATAATAAACAATTTTTGCAAATTCATTGTCAATCACATTTGTTACTTTCATTTTTTACTCCTTAATTTTAATTAAATCACATTAATAACTTATCTTTTTTTTTTGATTTGACAAATTCTTTTTATCTATATAATCTTTAAAAATAATAGTTATTGTGAGCAAATTTTTTTTGGGTATTATATCTTTTATCTTAAAAATTTCGAAAGTATGTATATGATAATCTTGTGTGATCATCCTTGCTTGCTCTTATATTTCTTACAATCAGGAAGTTTGTAGGATAATAATTGATATTAATCTATAGTTTTTTCGATATGTTTTATTAATAAGATATAGAAATTTTATAAGAGACCTCCAGGATGCTTTTTTCCTTCTTGGAGGTCTCTTGTTTATTTTGGGTAATTACTTAGATAATTATTTTATATATTAGTTTAGTTATAATCTAATAAAATTATTTCATGCTTATCGTTAGAATAGCCTATTAAGATGTTATTATTATTAGTTACTTCAATATTATTGTAATTAATAATTCTTTTAATTAAGCCTTCTTTGGATACATAATCACGAAAATCAATATCATTATTCCAATCTGATTCAGGGAATGTCCATTGTATTTCCCAGCAGTCAAATTCTCCGGCCGGAAGCGATATTCTTTTTTTACCGATTATTTCTTTTTCTACTTTCCATGGATTATTAGATTGTCTGCTTATCCATTTATTGTTAATTTCAAAAGGATATTGTAAGCTAATTGAAGGATCATATATAATAGAATTTTTATCATAGACATCATAACCTTTTTGCAAGATTGTAAATATCTGTTGAATATTATCATATAATTTATCATTGAATTTGAATTTTATCTTTTTGTTGTTATTTTTAGGTGTAAAATTTTCACTATTATCATAAGCGTAACAAATAAAAGAATTATTAGATTTGTTGTAATACTCTTTTGAATGATTTAATATATCTTCTTCAATATATGTAGTTTCAAAATTAAATACATTTAGGCTATCTAAAATTGTTTCGAAACTTGATATTTGGACAGTGGCTTCTCCAGTGATTGATTTATCTTGATAACCGAGAGCTTCGCAATTTTCATCATAATCAATTTCATATATTGAGTTATATTGCCAATTATTGCCAATTGTTAAGGGATATTCAAATTCCCAGTCGGTATGTGAGTTGCTTTCTGTACTACAGGACATAATAAAAATTACAAATATCATTAAAGTGAAAACATAGATTTGATTTCTCATTATTCAACCTCTAATTTATTTTTAATCAATTATATCCAAATATTTTTGTATGTCAAGAAAAAATTATTGTAATTTATTTTTTATTGTTTTTTCTTTGGTTTTTTTGTTATAGGATAATGTATATTTTTTTTCTTGACAATATTTTGTTTTTGATTGTTTTCGTTAAAAAGTGTAATAGAGGTGAATATGTATAACAAAGTTTTAAAAAAATCTTATACCTTTGATGATTTATTATTAATTCCGGCAAAATCTGAAGTACTCCCATCTAATGTTTCAACCAAAAGTAAATTAACTCAACAAATTGAATTAAATATCCCTATCATTTCAGCTGCAATGGATACAGTTACAGAATCAGCTATGGCAATTGCAATGGCTCGAGAAGGAGGTATCGGTATAATTCATAAAAATTTCAGCATTGAAGAGCAGGCTGAACAAGTTGCAAACGTTAAGCGTTCTGAATCAGGTGTTATCAATAATCCTTATACTTTACATCCGGATCAAACAATCAGAGAAGCTCTTCAAATGAAAGAATTATATAGAATTGGTGGTTTCCCTGTAATTAAAGATAAAAAAATTGTAGGAATTTTAACTAATAGAGATTTAAGGTTTGAAAATAATTTATCAAAAAAAGTCAGCGATTTAATGACAAAAAAAGAGAATTTAATTACAGCAAAACCAAATATAAATATTGATGAGGCAAAGGTTATTTTACATTCTCATAGGATTGAAAAATTATTACTTGTTGATAATAATGATGAACTTGTCGGAATGATAACCGTTAAAGATATACTTAAGAAGATTTCTTATCCTCTTGCGGCTGTTGATAATTTAGGTAAACTGTTAGTAGGTGCAGGAATAGGTGTTAGTGGTGATTTTTTAGAACGAGCTTCTGAGTTAGTAAAAAATAAAGTTGATGTATTGGTTATAGATACAGCACATGGTCATCATATAAATATTTTAAAAGCAATAGAGCAAATAAAAAAGAACTTTAATATTCAAATTATTGCAGGAAATATAGCTACAGCTGAAGCTGCAAAAACACTTATTGATGCCGGAGTTAATGGTATTAAAGTAGGTATCGGACCCGGTTCAATTTGTACAACCAGAGTTGTTGCCGGAGTAGGAGTACCTCAATTATCAGCTATTATGGATGTAGTAGAGATTTCTGCTAAGAATAATATCCCTGTTATTGCTGATGGTGGAATAAAATATTCCGGTGATATAGTCAAAGCCTTAGCTGCAGGTGCTCATAGTGTGATGCTTGGAAGCCTACTTGCAGGTACTGATGAAAGCCCCGGAGAATATGTTTTATATAATGGTCGTAGATTTAAATCATATAGAGGAATGGGCTCGATTGCTGCTATGAACAGAGGCTCAAAAGATAGATATTTTCAAGAGGGAGCTTCTGATAAGAATAAATTAGTAGCCGAGGGTATCGAGGGAATGGTTCCTTATAAAGGTCCTATAAAAGATTTTATTTATCAATTGTTGGGAGGATTAAGAGCCGGTATGGGTTACTGTGGTTGTGCTGATATTGAAAGCCTTAGAATAAGTGCTCAATTTATAGAAATTACTTCAGCAGGACTTAAAGAAAGCCATCCACATGATGTCCAAATAACTAAAGAAGCTCCTAATTATCAAACAATAAATTAAGTAATAAAAAATAGAATGGATAATAGGGTATTATTTCAAAAGTATAGATTTAATCTTCTATCAGAAAACGGTTTAAGTCAGAATACGGTTGATTCTTATATTAATGACTTAAATCTGTTTTTTAGTACTTATCCTATGGATGCTGAAAAAATAACTAATAAAGAGATTATTAATTATCTCTCAAGCTTATATGAACTCGGCTTAGCTCCGAGTTCAATTTCTCGAAAAAGGAGTGCTTTACAGTCATTTTTTAGTTATCTTGATCAAAATATCTTTAATGAAAATTTAAGTATAGATTTTGATAAAATACCCTCAGTTAGATATGAATATCATATCCCTGAAGTTCTTTCAAAAGAAGAGATTATTGATTTTTTAGATAAATTGCCTACTGAAACTATATTTGAAATTAGAAATAAGATTATATTAGAACTTCTTTATTCAACAGGTTTGAGGATTTCAGAATTAATAGATTTAAGCATTCATAGCATTCATAAACAAGACAAATTATTGCTTGTATGCGGAAAAGGTAATAAACAGAGATATGTTCCCTTATCGGATTATATATTGGATTTATTACAAATGTATTTGAATACCGTTCGTTTAGAGTTAAAGGTAGCAAATAAAACTAATCAAGATGCACTTTTTTTAAATAAATTTGGTAAGAAGTTTAGCCGTATGGGTTTATGGAAAATGATTCATAAAGCTCTTTTAGAATATGGAATTTCAAAGATGATTACACCTCATACTTTTAGACATTGTTTTGCAACTCATTTGGTTGAGGCAGGTGTAAATTTAAGAATAATTCAAGAATTGTTAGGTCATACTTCTATTTCTACTACACAAATTTATACAAACATAGATATACGTTATCTTATTGAAAATCATAGGATTAATCATCCTAAAAATAGAATTTAAAATAAATAATTTGCTAATAGGAGTGGTTATGTTAAAAAATAAAATAAAATATTTAAAAGATAATGGTTTTTTAAGTTATGATTTTGAAGATGATTTTTCAAATGATAATTATTTAATCTTTCCTGATATTGATGAGGATGAACAAAAGCAGGATTATGATAAAAAATTAATGGAGATTTTTTCAAAAGATAACACAGATACAATTCATAATAGTGAAGTTTATTTTAGCTTTAAAACAGAAAATAGTAAGAGCTCTCTTGCAAATAGAAATAGTATAATGAATGTTCCGTCAGACATAGTTATGATTAATACTTTAACATCAGACAATATAGTTAAAGAGATTCCTTTTGATTCAGGTATGATTTGGTTTGTTAGTAAAACAGTAAAAATAAATGAAAAGTAGTTTTTCGCTTCAGCAAAAATTTGTTACAGAGATTATCGAGCAAAATTTTGATTTAAGTTGTTTTGATAAGCAAAATAGTTTTTTGATAGTAGATAATTATTTTAAAGAAAATCAATATGAAAATCAGCTTAGCACATATATATCAGCTATGAAATTTAATGATTATGATAACATATTTTGGATAGAAGCTTCAGAGAAAAATAAAAAGCTCGAAACTGTTTTATTGATTATTGATAAAATTTTTACTTATTTTCAAGGAATGGTTTCAAGAGATATGCAAATTATTGCTATCGGAGGAGGTATTTGTCTTGATATATCATCATTCTGTGCTTCAATAATTAATCGTGGATGTGATTTAATTATTGTTCCAACAACTCTTCTTTCTATGTGTGATGCCGGTATTGGTGGAAAAACAGGTGTTAATTATAAAAATTTAAAGAATAAAATTGGTAGTTTTTATCCTGCAAAAAAAGTAATTTTTGATTATAGGTTTTTATCAACTTTATCGCTTCAACAATTAAGAGATGGTTATGTAGAGCTTCTTAAGACAATACTAATTCTTGATCGAGATTTTTTCTTGAGTAAATCAAGTTTTTTTGAGTCTAATTTAAGATTCAATATTTTTAAATGTGCTCAATTTAAATTAAAACTATGCTCATCAGATTTAAATGATAGATATAATAGACAATTACTAAATTTAGGTCATACCTTTGGGCACATTCTTGAGTCTCTATCAGATTTTAAAGTTTCTCATGGACAAGCTGTATATCTTGGAATTTTAATGAGCCTAAAATATAGTTATCATCTAAAAAAGCTTTCTTATATTCAATATAAAAGACTTCATAATTATTTTTTTAGTGTATGTGGTAAATTTATTTTTAAATATGAGGGTGAAAATTTTCATCAAAAAGTCAAAACATTATTGCTTTCAGACAAGAAAGTTATATCTTCTACTTTAACTTTGATATTGGTAACTGACGCATCGATTGAGAAAATTTACTTAAATAAAGATACTGATAGAAAGCAAATCAATGATTTGATTGACTTTATCTATGATAATCTTCAATTATCAAAAAAGGAAATAACTGATTAATTTGAAGATTATTACATAACATCAAATATTTTTTTATAAGCTTCCAGCTTGAAGGTAATATAATGCAAATAAGGATACTCGCACAACAAAATTATATTAGAATCATAAAATACATAACTTTAACCCAACATTTCTATAAAGCTTTCCAGTCTGAGTTTAGTACGGGCATCGAGTTTTTGAGGTTGGTCTGCTTCTAACTGAAGGATTGGTATTGATATATGTTTTTTGAAGGATATATAATCTAATTGTCTGTGACAAAATGATTGAGTGTAGGAAATTATACCGTCAATATTTCTTTGAGTTATAGCATTATTTATATCTTTGATTCGGTCAAAAACTGAGTAAGGATATGTAAATTTAAAATACTGTTCTACAATATCTTCCTCTATGTAAAACATAGAAAATTGTCTTTGAATTTCGTTAAAAACAACCCGAGCATTCAAAGTCTCTATAAAATCATAAAGATCTTCAATGATAGGAGGTACTCCAACATAAGCTAACCTTATCTTGTTGTTTAGACTTGGTTTTTTATCTCTAGTTTTTACATTTATTAAAAAATTATCAAGATCTTTCTCAAATTGAATATAATCACCGTTAAAATCTGATGATGAAACTAACCATAAATGATTTTCAAATGATGTTACTAAATTTTCTTTCCAAGTAAGCTCATCTAATAATATTAACTTTTTTCTGATATTATCAAGTTTGTTTTTGACTTCTTGAGTTTGTTTTCGAGATACATTAAAATATTCTTCAAGTTTAGATATTTCTTTATCTAAATCATTTTTATCTTTATTATATGGGTATGAAAAAGGAAGGATTTTTTTGTTTTCATCTGATAGTATTGACATTAATGAATGAGTATTTGAACAATCGCCTTGTACGATACCAATCATTAATTCAATGTCAGTGTTTTTGATTATAGAATACATTCCCTTAATCCATGCACAAATATTTCTAGGAAACCCGCTTAACTCAGCCTTTTGTACTTGTATAATAGGATTATTTTGAATGAAAATATTATTTAAATCTATCGGTGTATGTCCAGCTGCAAATATTACTTCTACAGGTAAAGAGGTTGTAAATCCTATCTTCATTGATTCTCCTCGAGAGTAAGTAATAAATATTCTGTCTCTAAAGAATCTTTTTTTGTATATAAATCTTCAATATCAATTTTTAAAGTTTCTATAGCTTTATTGGTTTCAATAACATCATTTTGGTTATTATAAAAATCTTGATTATGAAATTTTTCGTGAAGTATATTCATTTGAATTTCATATTCTTCTATTTTATTTTCGATATTTTCAATTTCTTCTAACATCTTGTTGATTATGTATTGATTAGGTTTTTTCTTTTTTGTGGAGTTATTGTTTTTAAGTTCATTTGTGTTTTTAGTGTTAATCTGTTGATTTTCTTCTTCAAAGATATCAGATAATATCTCATCAATATTACCGTTGAATGTTTTAATGTTTTTATCTTTTATTATCCAGTATTGATTAGTAATAGCTTGAATAAAATATCTATCATGAGAAACTAAAAGTATAGTTCCGTCATAGTTTTTTAAAGCTGTTTCTAAGGATTCTATCATAGTTATATCAAGATGATTTGTTGGCTCATCTAATATGAGTAAATTAGGTTTTTCATGAATTAATCTTGCAAGATATAATCTTGATTTTTCTCCCCCACTTAGATTTTGAACTTTTTGTTCTACCATTGAATCAGTAAAGCCAAATTTTGCAAGAAACGTCATTACATAGCCAAAAGTTTCACCGGGAACCAATTCCCAAATTGTTTCTAATACGGTTAATGAAATATCTAAATCAATGTGGTTTTGATCAAAATATCCTATACTTAAATTATATCCTGTCCAAATATCTCCGGACAATGGGTTGAGTTCATTGTTTAAAATTTTTAAGAGCGTAGTTTTACCGGAACCATTTGTTCCGACTAAGCAAATTTTTTCTTGATAATGAAGATTGAGATTAATGTTTTGGATTAAAGTATTATTTGGGTATCCTATCGAAAGGTTCTTTAGCCGGAAAATATCATTACCACTTCTTTTTTCACTGCTGATATTTAAATTAAATGTTTTGTCTTTTTGATTTAATTCTATCTTTTCCATTCGATTTAACATTTTCAATCGTGATTTTGCTTGATTGACTTTTTGTCCTGCCATATTTTTTCTAATAAAATCTTCTGTTTTTTCAATAAGTTTTTGCTGTTGATTATATTGTCGTTGTAGAACTTTTTCTCTTTCTTCCGACTGAAGAAGATAAGCTGAATAGTTGCCTGAAAATGTGTGAATTGTTTTGTGGCTCAATTCATAAATTATTTCTACTGTTTGATCTAATAAATATCTATCATGAGATATTATAAGATATCCTCCGGTCATATTCTTTAAATACTTTATAAACCAATCAACTGTTTTGATATCAAGATGATTTGTAGGTTCATCAAATAAGATAAAATCATATTTATTTAATAATATTTGAATTAATCTTATACGAGTTTGTTGACCACCACTGAAATCATTTACTCTATTATGATATTCTTCAGTTTTAAAACCAAAGGTATATAATAAAGATTTAATTTCATTTTCGTATGTAAAACCTCCAATAAGTTCATATTCAAGTTGAATTTTATCAAGATCAGACAGTAATTTTGCATTATGATTGATTTCTAATTTTTTTCCAATAAGACTGAGTTCATTTTTTTTATCAATTAGGTCTTGTCGTGCATTATAAAGAGAATCCCATAATATCTCATCATCTGCAAATTTAAAATCTTGTGAAAAATAACCTATTGAACTTGTTTTTTTATTTGAATTATTTAAGAAGTATTTTTTGTCTTTTGCTATATGCACTTCTCCTTTTGTTGGCGTTATAATTCCGGCAATAATCTTGAATAAAGTACTTTTCCCACAACCATTCCTGCCAATTAAGCCGGCTCTGCAGTTCTTATCAAAACTTAAATTTATATTTTCAAATAATTCTTTGTTTCCAAAATCATGTGATACTTGATTTATGTTTATAATGCTCATAATAATCCTTGTTTCATTTTGGAACAATAAAATTTAAAAAAGAAAAATTGTCAAAGAAAATGTGTATCTATATGCAAGAGTTAGATGTTTAATTGAATTTTTAATAGTATAGCTTTCATTGTCAAATGATTTTTGCTTTTATAGAGCTATAAACCCTTAGGGAAATACATTTCCAATTTTTCATATTGTAGATCATTAGTAGCTATTCCAAAATAACAAAAAAGGTGTCAACACTTTAGGATTTGACATACTTTAAAAATCTTCTTGACTAAATACCCTAATGACAAATAATGAAAAAAAAATAAAATAGGATAAAATATGTTTATTGACTTTGCAAGAATAAGAATTGAAGCAGGTAATGGCGGACACGGATGCATAAGTTTTCGCAGAGAAAAATTTTCACCAAAAGGTGGACCTGATGGAGGCGATGGTGGGAAAGGTGGAGATATAATTATCATAGGTGATGAAAATATCAATACTTTAATTCAATTTAGATATAATAAAATTTATAAAGCAAAAAATGGAGAATCAGGACAAGGCAGTAATAAAAATGGTGCATACGGGGATAATCTATACATCAAATTACCACTTGGAACTATACTGTATAATATTAATAATAATGATAAAATTAAACTTGCAGAAGTGACAAAAGATAAAGAAGAAATAATTATAGCAAAAGGTGGATATGGAGGAAGAGGTAATGCTTCTTTTACTACAAGCACAAACCAAGCTCCTCGTTATGCTACAGATGGGAAGCCGGGAGAATCTTTTGATTTAGAAATTGAACTTAAATTAATGGCAGATGTTGGTCTTGTAGGATTTCCTAATGTCGGAAAATCTACATTATTAGCTTCAATCTCCGGGGCTAGACCAAAAATAGCAAATTATCAATTTACTACTTTAGAGCCAATGCTTGGAGTAGTGTATGTTGATGACATACGATCATTTGTTATGGCTGATATTCCGGGATTAATCGAAGGAGCTCATAACGGTAAAGGATTAGGAATCCAATTTTTAAGACATATCCAAAGAACAAATATTTTACTTTTCCTAATAGATATTACAAGCGAAAACCCTTATGATGACTATCAAACGTTAAAAAAAGAATTACATTTATATGATAATAAATTAGATCAAAAAGAACATATAATTGCTTTTAGTAAGCTTGACTTACTTCCCGAAGAAGAGAGAGAAAATAAATATTCAGAAGTAAAATCTCAATTTAAAAAAGAAAATCAAGAAAATTTTATTGCAATTTCAAGTGTAACAAATTATAATCTTCAAAACCTTAAAGAAAAATTGTTTAAAGTTATTAATGGATTTATTAAGAAATATTAAAGCCTGGTATAGGTTATTAAACACTAAAACTATCGGTTATGCCATAGCTCACAAATTAATTGATAAATATGGTAATCCGGTTGATTATATAGGGAAAAAATCTCCAATTTGGTCTGAAGTTAATTTTATAAATGCAAATGTTAAAGAGTCATTTCAAAAAGATATTGATCCACCATATTGGGATAAAATTTGTGATTTTATTGAGTTTAGAAATACAAAAAGCAATGTAAAGTATCATTTTATTTCTATACTTGATGACAATTATCCTGAACAACTTAAATCAATTTTTCAAGCTCCCTTATATTTAAACGCCTTTGGGAATACTGACTTACTTAATTCTACTCAAAATATCGCTATTGTCGGAACAAGAAAACCTACAAATTATGGAAAATTTTATACAGAAAAAATAACTGAATCTTTAGTTAATAATAATTTCATAATTACTAGTGGGTTAGCACTTGGAATAGATGCTATTGCTCATAAAAAAGCAATTGAATTATTTGGATTAACAATAGCTGTATTAGCTTGTGGGATAGACAGTATTTACCCTCCACAAAATAAATTATTATCAAAACAAATCATTGAAAATGACGGTTTAATCATCTCTGAAAACTTGCCTTGTACACCATTTGAAAAACATCATTTCCCTCAAAGAAACAGAATAATTTCCGGTTTATCAAAAGCTGTTTGTATTATAGAAGGAAAGATCCAATCAGGGGCAATGATAACAGCTAAATTAGCTATTGAACAAAATCGTGACGTTTATGCTCTACCCGGTGATATTAATAAACCTGAATCTGAAGGTCCTAATTCGTTAATTCAAAACGGATCAAGAATTATCTTAAATCCTAAAGATATAACGAATGATTATTGCCTTTCACATATAAAAGAAAAAAGTGTCATCAAAACCGTTAACATAACTGAAGCAGAAAAAAATATCATTAACATTATTAAACTTTATCCTCCGGAAATTCATTTAGATCAGATTATTTATGAATCAAAACTTGATATTGGAGAAATATCAGAAATTTTATTTATGCTTGAGATGAAAAATGTAATTAAAACATGTAATAATGGGAAATATACTCTTAATTTCGAGTATATCTCATAATTAAAGGAAAAATAATGCAAAGAAAAATTAAAATTACTCCGGATTATACTAAATATGCAGAAAGCTCGATTCTTTTTGAAACAGGAAATACAAAAGTATTATGCAATGTAAGCATCGAACAAGGAGTCCCTGCTTTTCTAAAGGATTCCGGTAAAGGTTGGATAACTGCTGAATATTCTATGCTTCCACGAGCTACTCTTACAAGAACACGTAGAGAAGTAAACTCAGGCAAAGTAAGCGGTAGAACTGCTGAAATTCAAAGATTAATAGGTCGTTCACTTAGGGCAGTTATTGATTTAAAACTTATAGAAGGATATACTATATATATTGATTGCGATGTAATACAAGCTGATGGAGGAACTCGTACTGCTTCTGTATCCGGAGCTGCTCTTGCATTATATATCGCATTGGAAAAACGTGTAAAAAAACAACTTATATCCAAAAACCCAATGAAAGAACTTATTGCCGGGATAAGTGTTGGAATTAATAACAATAAAATAATCTTAGATTTAGATTATAAAAATGACAGCGAAGCACAAGTAGATATGAATATTATTATGACAGAATCAGGTAAGTTCGTTGAGATTCAAGGTACAGGCGAAGAAGCTTGTTTTACAAGAGAAGATTTAAATTTAATGCTCAAAGAAGCGGAAATTGGGATTCAAAACCTAATTACTGAACAGAGAAGAATAATTATAAATTATAAATACGAGGCATAAAATGAAAAAATATATGTTTCTATTTTTATCAATAATATATTTAAATTTTTTATATGCATTACCAATTAACTTTTCCCAAAACTCAATTAATTTTGGTAATATTGAAATTAATACAATCCAAAACTATGATATTTATTTAAAAAATGTCTTTCATTTAGAACAGGAAATTAGTATTTCTAAATTTTTGTCAGAAATTTCATTATCTGATTCTTTACTTATAATCCCACCACAGGATAGTGTCTTATTAAATATTAGCTTTATAGGGAAAACAAATATCTTGTTCGAATCTGTTATTATATTTAATAACCAATTTAACCATAATCCTTTATATATGCCTGTAACCGCATCTTGTTACTTACCTTTAAACAGATATAGTACCACATATAATTTATATGACAATGAACTTAAAAATGAATTATATAGTTTAATCAATAATCATACATCTCTTGGTTATGATAGTGCGAGAGAGTTTATGTACGGGACTCTTGATAATGTTGACGGTTTTGTACAATGTGTATATACAGGTGTTTGGGTGAATGAAGACGATATCCCCGGAGGCACAATAATGAATTGTGAACATACTTGGCCTCAAAGTATGGGTGCAGAAGGAACTGCAAAAAGTGATTTATACCATTTATATCCAACAGATTCAAATTCAAATAGTGTAAGAGGTAATTTACCATTTGGAATAGTAACAGGCAATCCTGATTGGCAACAAGGTGGCTCTAAAAGAGGTACGAACTCTCAAGGGTTTGTCGTTTTTGAACCAAGAGATGAACATAAAGGGAGTACTGCCAGAAGTATGATTTATTTTGCTATCAGATATAATAACCCTTCAGCTCCATTTTTTAATAATCAAGAATCTCTTCTAAAAAATTGGAATAATGAATTTCCTGTCAGTGAAAATGAGCTTACTCGCAATAACGGCATAGCCGGTGTTCAAGGTAAACGAAACCCTTTTATTGATCATCCGGAGTTTGCAAATCGTATTTATAGTATAAGTACTAATGCTCAAACACCAATTAATCTTGATTTAAAATATCCGTCTAATATTCTATTTGAAACTGGTGAGTTATGTCATATCCCTCTATTTAATAGCGGTAATTCGGATATTACAATCCAAGACATTCAATCTGATCCAATTGTCGAAATAGAAGACTTTCCGGAAGTTATTCAACAAAATCAAATCGGATATATTGAACTTATGATATTTCCTCAGACACATTTATATAACAGTCCACTAAATATATCTACAAATTATGGTAACATTACAATTAATTTATATACTAATTTTACATCAAATCAAGATACTGTGACAACACCAATATTTAATTTTTCTGTTTACCCAAACCCGGTATTGGATTCTTATCAGATAAATATCTCAAATTTCTCTAAGAAAAACTCAGACACATCATTAAGCATATACAATATTAAAGGTCAATTGATTGAAAGAATCGATTCAATAAAAGTTGATAAAAGTAATAATTTGCATTTTCCAATAAATCAAACAAGTGGAGTTTATTTTTTTAAACTAAGCAATTGCAATCAACAAGTTATAAAAAAAGTTTTATATTTAAAATAAATAAGGAGTTAATATGATTGAAGAAATCTTAAAAGAAACTAAAGCTTTATTACAAGGTCATTTCCTTTTAACATCCGGTAAACATAGTGAATACTATGTAGAAAAAATAAAAATCATTAATAATCCCAAATATGTAGATTTATTATGTGATAAATTAGCAAATTTACTTAAAGACATAGAATGTGATGTCATTGTCGGTCCGGCATACGGAGGAATTGTCCTTGCTTACGAAGTAGCCAAAAAACTAAAAAAGAAGTTTGTTTTTACTCAAAGAAAAAATGAAGTTATGACCATAAGAAGTGGTTTTGATATTAAAGCAGGAGACAAGGCAGTCATCATTGAAGATATAATAACAACCGGGGGGAGCGTAAAAGAAGTGATTGAACTGCTTAATTCAAAACAAATTAACATTCAAGCAATAGGCTGTATAGTTGACAGAAGTGGCGGTAATGCAAAATTTGACCATAAATTAGTAGCATTACATACAATGAATATCGAAACATTTGAAGAAAATGAATGCCCTCTATGTAAGCAAAATATACCCTTAGTTAAACCCGGAGCAAGTGATAAAAAATGAAAAAGATAGGTATTATTTATTCTGATTTAAACGATAAACTAACAGAATTTCTTTTACAATCAATTATGTTTTATCCTACTACTAATATATCCTTTGATATTTTAACTAATAATGTACAGGTTTTTGAGGAATATTGTGACTTTAAAAATTGGAATAAACAAATTTATCATACTATTGAATGCAAGTTTATTGATAATGTACAATTTGAGGATTATATCGGTATTATATGTATATCTTCGCAAGATTTTTATTTATTAAAAAACAAGTTATCACTTGACTCTACGTCTAAACATTATATAACCAATAATATACAAGCCTTAAGTATTAAAAATTATAATAACAGTATCAAACAAATAAATCTTTTATTTGAAAGATACAAAAAACATAATAAACAAATTGAAAATATAACTTTCCTAACTGCTCAAGAAAATATTAATGAAATAGAAAATAGGATTATTCAAGATATTACAGATTTTGGCTATAAATTAAATATTATGAGTTTTACTTCATATTTTGAATTGCCAATAGATCCTGCAACTTTAATAATTTCTGCATCTAATCCTTGCTTCTTTCCAATTCTAAATATGACTTATGGAAAAGATCTTATCATAGAAATTATCAATCCGGAAATTATAATTACAATTGCAAATACAATAAATTATCTTCTTAATCCTCAAAAATTAATTTCAAACTTAAGAAAAAATTTTAATTATATTATTCACCAACAATCAGATATAGAATTGTTTGCAAATTCAAATATTATTCCATATAGTGCATTTTCAGAATTTTATGAAAACTATATGAAACATGTTGATTATGAAAGCTGGGCAGACTTTATCGTTGAAAAATATAAAAATATCAACAACTCAGATCCTAAACAGATTTTAGAAATATCTTGCGGTACAGCAGCTGTAAGTAGAATTTTAAAAAATAGAAGTTATGAAATAGAAGCTTGTGATATAGTGCCGGAAATGCTTGATATTGCAAGATTTCTCAATAGAGATTTAACATTATTTCATGCTGATATGGTTAATTATAAGTTAAATAAAAATTATGATTTAATAGTTTCTTTATTTGATAGTGTTAATTATTTACTTTCAAAAGAATCATTTGTTTCAATGCTTAATAATACATATAACCATTTGTTAAATAATGGATTGTATATCTTTGATATTTCTACATTCTTTAACAGTACGGAAAATTTTGATGGTTATGTAAATGTAGAAGATAATAATGAAAATTTTTTATTACATAGAGCTGAGTATTTCTCAACAAAAAAAACTCAAGAGACTACTCTTAATCTTTTTTCTCAAAAATTTAATATTTTCACCAGGGAAGATGAAATTCATGAACAAAAAGTATGGTTTACTAAGGAGATATTAGATATGATTAAAGAAACACAATTTAATTTAATAGGCATATATGATATATCAACAAATAATAATCTTATTTCTAACAAAACCAAAGATTTAGATAATTTTTACTGTCGTCTTTTCTTTGTATTACAAAAGAACAATGAGTAATATTTTTGAAAATCAATTAAAAGATTTTAAGGATTATAAAATAATTTCCGGTACTGATGAAGCCGGCAGAGGTCCTATTGCCGGTCCTTTAACGGTCGCAAGTGTAATCCTTAAACCTGATGTTTTTAATCCAATTCTAAATGATAGCAAAAAATTATCAGAATCAAAACGAGAAATTCTTTATGATTGGATTCTCAACAACTCAGTAGATTATAAAATTATAACTATCTCTCCGGAAGAAATAGACAAACAAAATATTCTTGTAGCAACTCTTACCGGGATGAAAAAAAGTATAGAATATTTATCCATTACGCCTGATTTGTGTCTTATTGACGGAAATAAGCTACCCGATGGTCTAAAATATAAAGCATTTCCAATAATTAAAGGAGATAGTTTATACGCTTCAATAGCAGCAGCATCAATTTTAGCTAAAGTAACCAGAGATCGTATTATGTTAGAATTACATAAAAAATATCCTCAATATGCCTTCAATGAACATAAAGGTTACCCAACTAAAAAACATTTACAACTAATTGAGAAATTTGGAATATGCGAGATCTACAGATATAGTTATAAACCCGTAAAATATTTACACCAAAATAAACTATTTTAATTACTAATTATGAGAGGATAAAATGAAAATTGCTATTGTTGGAGCTACCGGTGAAGTTGGAAAAATGATGATTTCTTGTTTAAATGACTATAGCATTGATTATGAAAAACTTACGTTATTTGCTTCTCAAAAATCAGCCGGTCAACAAATAAAATTTAGAAAAAAGACATATACAGTTCAATTATTGACAGATAAGAGTTTGCAAGAAAAATATGATTATATTTTATTTTCTGCCGGTAGTTCAGTTTCAAAACAATATGCACAAGATGCCGTTAATGCAGGATCCATAGTTATCGATAACTCTTCTGCTTTTAGAAGAATCGATACTATTCCTTTAATCGTTCCGGAAATTAATGGGACTCTTCTAAAAGACTATCAAGGGATTATTGCTAATCCAAACTGTTCAACAATACAAATGGTCTTACTCTTGAACATTATCAATAAATTATATACAATAGAAAAAGTTGTAATTACAACATTTCAGTCAGTCTCCGGTTCCGGATATACAGGTATATCAACCTTATTAAATCAAAGAAATGGTGATAAAAATATAGGTAAATATCCTCGAATAATTGATTTAAATGTAATACCTCAAATTGGTGATTTTGATGATTTCGGGTACTGTGAAGAAGAAGTTAAAATGACAAATGAAAGTAGAAAAATACTTAACATTTATGATTTAGATTTAACGGCTACAACAGTTAGAGTTCCTGTATTATACTGTCATTCTGAATCTATTTATATTAAACTAAAAAAAGATGTCATCATAAATCAAATAATAGATCACTTTAATCAAACTGATTATATTAAATATAATCCTATATATGATTGTCCAATTGATGTTCAAGATTCTAATCTTTCTCATGTTTCTAGAATTAGATATGCAGGATCAAAAAATTCTATTACTCTTTGGAATGTGTCAAATAATGTTCGTTTAGGAGCTGCAGCCAATGCTGTTAAAATTCTTAAGATGCATTATCAAATAAATAAATCATAACATAATTCTATAAAGATTTTGTCATTGCTATCGAAGCGTGGTAATCTCATAAATTATTATAAAACAGATAAGTAGATTGTTTTACTCCGATAGCAATGACAGATCTGACGAGCTGTCAGTTACCTGATTTGATACTTTTCTGATATTTTGGGACAGTCTCTTTTAGTTTATAGGGAGCGTATTGATTGATATTCTTGTATTTAATGAGTTTTTGTATAAGCAAAGATGTTTGTATAACATAATTATTTATGGTTTTTAACAGGCGACCTCCAGGATGGAAAAAAGCATCTTGGAGGTCGGCTGTTAGTATCATATAGCTTACTCATTAAGATTCAATAAGTTAAATAAATATCCTTTAACTAATAATCCAAAATATTAAACTATAAATGCTTAATGTTGAATAATATTAATTATTGTTCTACAAGCTTCCAGCTTGTAGTTTTATAAAATATTGAATACCTATTATTTAAGGTTTTTTAGTGAAAGCAAGGATACTTACACAACAACATTATTCAAAAGCCTTATTATTGATTGATATTTTTACATTTAAGATATTTACAGTACAAGCAATGATGTTAGGAATAAATAAATATTTAAGAAATTTTGAGTATTTATAGGGTTAGTATATTTTAAAATAATTAAAGAATTTTTTTAATGTTAATAATTCAGTAATATGTCTAACTATAAATAATGGGAGAGTTCATCAATTTTTTATCAAAAAAAAATATATTGACTTTAATCAGTATTAAAAAATTATATCCTAAGAAGGAATTATGAATATAAGTAAAACAACAGTATTTTTAGCAATTATGACATCATTTTCTCTGTTATTGTATTTTGTAGAGTTAATGTTGCCAAAACCAATGCCTTTTATGAAATTAGGTTTATCCAATATTATAATAGTCGTAATGGTAATGTCTTCATTTTATAGAGAAGCTATTTTAGTTGCTATTTTAAAATCCTTAATCGGAGGCTTTTTATCAGGAATAATTTTTTCTCCCACAATATTATTATCATTTTCAGGGTCGATAATGTCTTGCTTGATTATGATTTTTTTTTGTAAATATGTAAAATCTTTAAGTGTTTCAGGAATAAGTGTCAGTGGTGCCTTTTTTCATTTAATGACTCAGTTAGTGGTTGTTAGAATTTTAATTATTAAAACTGATCAAGTATTTAAACTTTATCCTTTTTTAGTTTTATGTGCAGTTTTGACAGGTTTAATAACAGGTATTTTATCTAAGTTATTTATGAAACATATAGATTTAAAAAGGTTAATTTAAAATGAGTTACATAATTTTTAAAAGGAATTTTTAATGGACGAAATAGAAAAAGAAGTAACAGTAAAAAAGAATAAAAGTTTAAAATGTTTAATTTCAAGATATTTGATATTGTTTGTTATAATTTTTTTGGTAGTATTAATGGCAGTAAGTGCGATGTTTATTTATTTTTCAAGAGATTTACCTTTAGCAAGTGAAGTTTTAAATTATAAATTTGATACTGGGTCAGAAGTTTATGATGCAAACGGGAAAATGATACATATGTATGCTTTTGAGCAAAGAAAATTAGTAGAATTAAATAAAGTACCAAAATACTTAGTTGATATGTTAATAGTTACTGAAGACAGTAATTTTTATAATCATTGGGGTATTGATATATTTGGTATAATTAGGGCTGTTTTTGTTAATTTAAAGACGATGAAATCAAGTCAGGGTGCATCTACAATTACTCAACAACTTGCTCGAAATATGTTTCTATCGACAGAAAAAATCTATTCCAGAAAGATTAAGGAGGCGATTTTAGCTGTTATGATAGAAACTCAATTTACAAAATCAGAGATACTTGAGAGTTATTTAAATAAAGTTTTATTTGGTAATGGATATTATGGTGTAGAAACAGCAGCAATGAACTATTTTTTAAAATCATCTTCAGAATTGAGTATCTCAGAATCTGCTTTATTAGTTGGTCTTTTAAAAGGTAGTGGTTATTATAATCCATTAAGATATCCGGATCGATCTTTAAAAAGAAGAAATTTAGTTTTAAATCTTGCTTATGAAAATCAGATAATTACAGAAAAACAATTTCAACAAGCTATAAGTGATTCATTAGTAGTAAATTCTACAAATATTTCTCGAAATAGAGAATCAGATTATTTCATAGAATATATTAGGCCTTACATCGAAAAGAAATATGGAACTGAAAGATTGTTTACCGGTGGTTTAAAGATTTATACAACAATAGATTATGATTTACAGCAATATGCAGACAGTGTATTAAATGTTAAATTAACCGAATTAGAGACCCTGCGTGAATATGAAGCTAAATATGAGGATGTCCCTAAGGATGCAGTAAATATTAAAACTGAATATTTACAAGGAGGAGTTTTTGCTATTGATCCAAATACAGGATTTGTAAAAGTTATGATTGGTGGTAGAAATTTTAAACATAGCAAGTTTAACCGAGTAATGCAGGCTAAAAGACAGCCCGGTTCGTGTTTTAAACCCATTTTATATACAACTGCAATTATGGAAGGTTTTACACCTGCTACAGTAATAAGTGATGAGCCTCTTTTTTTTATAAAAGATGATGAATTATTTTGGGAGCCTAAAAATTATACAAGAGAATTTAGAGGTTTTATAAGTATGCGAGAAGCTTTACAACGCTCAATAAATGTAGTAGCAGCGAAGATGATTTATGATATTGGACCTTTTAAAGTTGTAGATTTAGCTAAAAAGTTAGACTTATCGACACCTATTAATCCATTTTTATCTTTAGCAGTCGGTTCTTGTGAAGTTATACCTTATGAGTTAATATCTGCCTATACAGTATTTGCTAATCGTGGTGAGTTAGTTAAACCTATTTTTATTTCGAAAATTACTGATAGTAAAGGTAAGGTTTTAGAGAGATATGCAATAAATAAAAAAAGAATTTTAGATCCTAAAGTTGCTTATGTTATGACTGATATGTTAAAAACTGTAGTTGATGAAGGTACTGCAGTTTCAGCAAGATATAAGGGCTTAAAAATGCCTGCCGGCGGTAAAACAGGAACTACAGATGATTATAGAGATGCGTGGTTTATAGGTTTTGGAAAAAATTTAGTTATGGGTAGCTGGGTTGGTTTTGATAATAATGTATCTATGGAAGATAAAATGACCGGAAGCTCAGCAGCTTTACCTATATGGATACCTATAATGAAACATTATGAAAATAAACTTAAAAATCAAGGTATCAATATCTATGAAGATTTTGATATGCCTGAGGGAATTATTCGATTACCCGTATCGAAAAGAACAGGTTTATTACCGGCTGATTTATTAGAGCCAACTAAGACAGAAATTTTTATTGAATATACAGAACCTAATGAAAAATCAGATAGTTATAGATATAATATATATCCAAAAACTCAGTTTTTATCATCTAAAGACCATATATTGAAAAGTAAATATTAAGTAGTTATATATGATTTTTTTAACTATTTTTGTGATTTCTGTATTGGTTTTTAGTATTTATGTGTACTACATTTTAAAATTTAAAAAGAATTATTACTTAGATTATTGTATAAAAACTAGTAAAACAATCAATGTATCAGTTATTGTATGTGCAAGAAATGAAGAAGAAAATATTGAAGATTTAATTATCTCATTGGTTAATCAAGATTATAAAACAGATTTATCCCGACCTCTTTATGAAATTATTATTGCAAATGATCAATCAGAAGATAACACTGAAGTGATTTTAAAAAAATATTCGAATATCTATAATAATATACAGTATTTTAATGTAGAAAACAGGGAAAATGTCTTTTCACCAAAGAAAAATGCCCTCTCTCAAGCTATTTATAGAGCTAAGGGTAAAATTATTTTACTAACGGATGCTGATTGTATTCCTACAAATAATTGGATAAGTTCTCACGTTGCAACTTATGAAAAATATCCGGATACTGAATTTGTTGTTGGCTTTTCAAAGATTTGTATTAATAACAAAAATAAACTTGATGATATATCTTTTGACGAGTTTAAAAAATTGCCTTTGGTGACAAAGTTTGAATTTTTTGATTTTTTAGTTTTAATGTTTGCTGCACAGGGAGCTATTCAGTCCGGAAAAGCTTTTGCTTGCTCCGGTCAGAATATTTCTTATTTAAAAACCGGATTTTATGAAGTTAATGGTTTTTCTGATATTAATAAATATATCTCCGGTGATGATTTGCATCTAATGCAAAAATTTGCTAAACATAAAAAAAAGATTAGATTTAATGCCTTTGAAGATGCTTATACTGTAACTCAACCGGTAAGTGATTGGAAACAATTGATTAATCAGAGAACAAGATGGGCTTCAAATATGAAAGTTATGTTTAAAACTAATGCTGAATTTTTTATGTATTTAGTTTCAAGTTTTTATTGCATTGCTTTGATGCCATTTTTATGCCCATTATTATATGTTTTAAAATATTTTGCAGATATCAGTTTTATTGATTACGCATTAATTCATAATCAATTGTATGATACTGTAAATCCAAAGGAAAATATAATACATTTAGTTCCAATATTTGGCAAAATAAGATACCTGTATTGGTTTTTAATTTCACCAATTTATATCTTGACAGTAACAGTATTAGGATTATTATCGATTTTTAAGTGGAAAGATAGAAGAGGATAATATGAAGTTTATAATTTTTGAAGACAGTAAATGGATAAATTTTTTACCTTTTTCATATACAAGAGCAGTTTTTGATTTAAGAGTAGGGATATTAAAATTAAGACAAAGATTAGCTTTATTGTTTAATTTTGAGCCTGATTCTGTGCTTGTTCGCCAAGAATTAGTTAATCTATATATAGAAAGACATCCTGATTGGATGATAAATGATTTTGACAATCAAGAATGTATTTTCATAAATGGGCGTTTGAAAGTTTCTGATAATAAAATATTTAATCAAAAAATAAAAGAGCAAATTTTAAATTTAAAAATAAATGAGGCATTAGTAAATAATAATGAAGTAATTGCATTTAAATTTCAAACTGATACAAATGCTATAAATACTGAAGATTTAGATACAATAATTAGCAAACTTTCAAAGATTGAAAGTGATTTTCCTTTATGGACTTATGTATGGGAATTTATTAATGATAATGGCTTAATGATTAAATATGATTATGAAGAAATTTTTTATGAAGAAGATAATAATATTTCAATAGATCCCGGAGTTACAGCTATTAATCCTTATGATATATGGATTGGTGAAGGTACAAAACTCGGTCAAGGAGCAATTTTAGACGCTTCCGCAGGTCCAATAGTTATTGATGAAAATGTTGAAATAATGTATAATACAGTTGTAATCGGACCGGCGTATATAGGTAAAAATTCTATAGTAAAAATTGGCTCAAAGATTTATCAAAATACTTCTATAGGTCCATATTGCAAAATTGGTGGAGAAATTGAAGATAGCATAATACAAGCCTTTTCTAATAAACAGCATGATGGCTTTATAGGGCATAGCTTTATTGGAGAATGGGTAAATATTGGGGCTGATACAAATAATAGTGATTTAAAAAATACATATAAACCTGTTAAAGTCTGGTTTTATCCTGAAAAGAAAAAAGTTTCAACAGAATCTATGTTTATAGGTACATTTATAGGAGATCATAGTAAGATAGGTATTAATTGTTCAGTTAATACCGGGGCAGTTATTGGATTTGGAGTTAATATTTACGGACGAGAGTTAATAAGTGACTTTATCCCTTCTTTTTCATGGGGAGAAGCAAATAATTTAATAGAGTATCATTTTGAAAAATTTCTTGAAACAGCTAAAAATGTAAAGATTAGACGGAGAGAAAATTTAGTAAGTGAAGAAATTAAATTGATAGAGATGATATATAAAAATAAAAATAAATATGAGGGTAAAAATGTTTGAAATAGAACAAGATAATGTAGAAATTACAAATGAAAATATTGCAAATGGAGATATAATCGAAGAAAATGTAAGAGAATATATAGAAGTTGAGATGAGAACATGGAAGATTCTTTATTTTACTAATCCAAATAATTTAAAATTGTTACCGGATGATGATGTTATTGTTGAAGTTGATAGAGGTCAAGATATAGGTAAAGTTTTGCATACTTGTCTGAGTAGTAAAGAATTAGATGAACAATATAACGAAGGGAAGATTTTTTCTATTATTAGACCTGTTACAGAAACAGATGAAAATAATCTATTGGAGATTAATTCTCGTGAAAAACTGGCAACTGAAAAATTCTTAGAGATTTTAGAAAAATATCCATTTGAAATGAAATTATTAGATACAATATATCAATTCGACAATAATAAACTTACTTTCTTTTTTACGGCTGAAGGCAGAATAGATTTTCGTGAATTTGTTAGAGAATTAGCTCAGATATTTAAAACCAGAATTGAGTTACATCAGTGTACAGGTAGAGATGAAGCAAAAAAACTCGGTGGATATGGTATGTGTGGTAATAGTTTTTGTTGCACAACATATATGAAAAGATTTAGCCAAGTAACTATTAAAATGGCAAAAGATCAAAATCTTTCCGGTAATTTATCAAAAATATCCGGTCCTTGTGGTAGGTTACTATGCTGTTTACACTATGAAGAAGATTTTTATGCTGAACTTGCAAAAGATTTTCCTGAAATGGGTGACGAACTTTGGATTGATAATAAGAAATTATATGTTTTTAGAAATGATTTGTATGCAAAAGTTATTTATTTGACTTCTGATGACCAAGAGATTGAAACTATTACATTAGATGAGTACATTGATTATATTAATCATAAAAAGAAAAAAAATAAATCCTATACTAATCCTAATAATAAATACCCAAGAAATCAATCTAAATATAATGCTGATGATAAACAAGAAAATAAATGCCCTCAAAATTGCAAACATAATAATGGCAATCAATCAGACTTACCAAATAAACAAGAATAGTTAAATAGCCGGTGTTTTTAGTATGGAGTTAGTTTTACCTAAAATTCCTCATATATTAAGTTTAAACAAAACTGAAATGTTTGAAATCTTAAATTCTATTGTTAGTAAGTCATACAGAATTAAACAAATACAAGATTGGATATATTTTAAAAAAGTAATTGATTTTAAACAGATGACTAACATCCCACAAGATTTGATAGTAAAATTAGAGCAAAATTTTTTAAGTTATTTGCCGGAAGTAAGTGATATACAAATTAGTAGTGATAAAACAAAAAAGTTTTTAATTAAATTATTTGATGGTGAATATATAGAAATGGTTCTTATGCCGGGGAAAAAAAAGAATACTCTTTGCATTTCTTCTCAAGTTGGGTGTTCCAGAAAATGTCAATTTTGTGCAACAGCAAAGCTTGGTTTAATTAGAAATCTCAAAATCGAAGAACTATTAATGCAGATTATGTTAGTATATAAATATTTTCCGGATATTAATTTAACTAATATAGTGTTAATGGGAATGGGAGAACCTCTTGATAATTATGAAAATGTAATAAGTTTTTTAAAAATTATACAAGATCCAACTGCGTATGCTTTTAGTGGTAGAAGAGTTACTGTTTCAACTTGTGGTGTAATCCCTCAAATTATGAAATTAGCTGACTCAGGCATTAAAGTTAAATTAGCTGTTTCTTTAAATAGTGCAATTGATTTTAAAAGAAGTATTATAATGCCTGTTAATGATATTTATAACCTATCGGAATTAAAAAAATCATTATTCTATTTCAGAAAAAAAAGTGCTTTTAGAATCACTTTTGAATATATTATGATAGAAAACTTTAATATGGGAAATGAAGATATTAAGGCTTTAGTGAAATTTTGCGGTGATATTTCTTGTAAAATCAATTTAATAAAATGGAATGCTGTTAAAGGATTAGATTGGAAATCTCCTTCAGATGAACAAGTTTTAGATTTTATTAATAAATTAAGTCATATTCCTGCAGCAATTACATTAAGAAATAGCCGAGGACAAGATATTAATGGAGCTTGTGGACAACTGGCAGGTAATTGCTATGATAATTGTAAATAGTATAGTATTAGTATTCTTGTTTTTAGTATGCAACTATTAAAGATTATGAAATATTATCAGGAATATTTAATGTAGAAATGGAAGATTATGTATATTTTGATGTTTCTTTTGATATACAGGCTTTAGATGTTAGAAATTACAGGAAATACTTTTATGACCAATCGATTACAGCATATTAATTTTATGAAATAATAATATAAATGACTATTATAAATGATTATCTGATTTATAATGAAATATGCATAGATTAATAATGAATCTTTTGATTCATATTTATTCAATAATTCTTACATAAAAAAAAGAGAAATTATTAATAATATGAATATATTTCAATAATAAAAAAAATTGGCATATATTATGCATATATAATAATAAACAATAAGGTGGTCTTATGAAGAAAATTTATTTATTAATGCTACTTGTATATGTGATATATACATTATCAGCGTATGAACCGTTTTTTATGGATGATCCAACAATTTCTCCGGATGGTGAATTAATTTGTTTTGTATATATGGACGATTTATGGGAAGTTCCTTTTGATGGTGGTGTTGCAAGACGTTTAACTTCACGAACAGGTAATATTTTTAATCCGGCATATTCGCCGGACGGGCTTTGGATAACATTTCATTCTAATGATGAGGGAAGGACTTATTTTTATAAAATTCCGGCATCAGGAGGTCATTCAGAGCTTATATCAAGAGAAGAATTTATTTTTTGTGATTGGTTTCCTAATGCAAAAAATGATTATTCTTCCTTAGGCTTGTTAGGCATAATGAATAATCCGGGAGAAGAATCAAGCTTTATAAAATATGAATTTAATAGTTTAAGACCGATAGAAATAACTAAAGTAGCAGAATCATTTGCAAGTGTTTCAAAAGATGGTCAATTGATTGCATTTAATCGTAGAGGTTATCCATATAGAATGTCATATCAAGGTTCACATAATGGAGATTTATGGCTTTATAATTTAAATAATAAAGATTTTACTAGACTTACTAACACAAAATTAACTGAAAGATATCCGGTTTTTTCAAAAGTTAATCAAAATAGGCTTTATTTCTTGGCTTCTGATAGTACACATTTTCAACTATGTTATATGGATGATTATAATGATAGTACAAGAGTATATTTAACAGATTTTAAAGATTGGTCTCCACGAGATATTGATATTGCACGTCATAATGATAGAATAGTCTTTGAATATTTTAACGAAATTTGGAAATGGAATCCTGAAAATAAACAAGCTGAAAAAGTTATCATTAATATATGTGAAGATAATATGCCTGTAAGTACAAACTTTTTAAATGCTAAAAATGAAATTAGTGATTATTCGATTTCTAAGGATGAAAAGTTAATTGTTTTTTCATATAAGTATGATCTATTTGCTGTTCCTAAGGGTGGGGGAGAAGTAAAACAACTAACTTATAATCAAAAAGGCATTGAAGATATTGTTATAATGGATGATAACGAGACAATTTATTATCTTTCACATATAAAAGGGATACCTAAACTTTTTAAGATAAATATAAAAGACGTTATTTATAAAGAAAATACTGATAAAAATATTGGCTTGGTAGAGTGGTCAATAGATAAATATATTAGATTTATTTATAAAAATGATGAAAATGAACTTCAGATTAGCTATGATGATGAAAATGAGCGCCTTTTATTTGCAAAAATAAATGCTAATGGAACTATAGTATCAATCAATCCAGGTGAAGGAATAGCTTTAATTCCTGTTGTATCAAAGAAATACAATAAGTCAATTTATTCATTACTTGACAAAAAAAATTGGAATAGAACTATAAGAATAAAAGATTTAAATACTAACAAAACTAAAGATATTTTATTTACTACTAAATATATAGGAAATTTTATTTTGAGTAATGATGAAACTAAGGTATTTTATAATTATGGAGATGATATATTGTCATTAGATTTAATCACAGAATCTATAAAAAATGGAGATAATTGGGATGAAATCATAAACAAAAGTAATAATAATGACAAAAGACTAGATTCAACTAAAAATGACTGGGATGTTAATTTTGAAAATTATAATTTTAGATTTAAAGAAATTGTTTATGATGAAGGTTTTTGTTATCCACTTTTTACTACAGATGATTCAACATTATATTATGTTCAGGCAAATAAGAATAGCCATTCATTAAAAAAAGTAAAGTTTGATAGGTCGAAAAAAGAAGAAGTGTATATTTTTAAAACAAGAGTAGCATCAATAAATTATAATAAAGATAAAAATCTTATATACTACCTTTCCAATAATAATTTATATCAACTTGATATAAAAAGTAAAAAGAGTGAATTGATATCATTTGAGTTTAATTATAATTACGATAAAAATAAACTTAATTATGAGATATTTGAACAAGTATGGGGAAAGTTTGGACATAATTTTTATGATCCTAATATGCATGATCAAGACTGGGGAAAACTTTATGATACCTTTGAAAAGTATGCTAATGGCATATACAATACTGAAGTATTAGGAAAAATTGTTGATGAAATGATAGGTCGAGTTAATGCATCACATACAGGATTTTATCCAAGAAAAGAAAATGATACAAAATCTTTGAATCGTATTTATGCCGGAGTTGTTTTGGATTATTCTGAGAGATTACCTGTCGGAATTAAAATCGAAAAGATATATAAGCATTCAGAATTATATCAGAAATATGGTATTTCAGCTAATGATATTATTCTATCAATCAATGATATTCCAATTTATGCATCAACAGAAGTAACTCCTTTATTTGTTAACCATATTAAAGAATATATTAGTATTAGAATTCAAACTTTACACGGAGAAGTTTTAGCAAAGATTAAACCTTTGTCTCATAGGGAACAATATGAGTTACAATACGAAGATAAGGTTTTAACTAATTATCAAAAAGTAAAAGATTTGACTCAAGGTAAAATCGGGTATTTACATATTCAAGGGATGAATCAATCAAGTTTAAAAAGATTTGAACAAGATTTTTTGGCGTTGAATGTTAATACTGAAGGAATGATTATTGACGTAAGAGGAAATGGTGGTGGAAACATTCACGAAGATTTGATTGAAATTATTACGAAGAGCCAATATGCTTATACTTATTCAAGGTATTTTACCAGTGAACTAAATCCTACACCTCATAATATTTATCAAAAACCAATAGTTTGTCTTATAGATGAAGATTCTTTTTCTGATGCAGAAATTTTTGGTGTTTTATTCAGAGATTTGAAACTTGGACACGTGATTGGTATGCCTACCAGTGGTTCTGTTATTGGAACCGGATCTGTTAGTTTTATGGATGGTTCAAGTATGCGTATGCCTTCATCCGGTTGGTTTAGAATGAATATGCAAAATATGGAATTCAATGGTGCAGTACCTGATATTGAGATTCCAATATTACCTCAACATATTGTACATAATCAAGATCCTCAATTAGATAAGGCTATAGAAGTTTTATTAAATCAGATAAATTACTAAGATTATAAATTCTATAAAAAAAGAGGGACATATAGTCCCTCTTAATTTTTTATTGAAATTATTTACCTGCGAGTTGTTTGTATTGAGCCCATCTTTTTTGAATAAAGTTATAAGCTTCTTCTCTATATTGTTTCATTTTTTCCGGGAATTTACGACCAAGAGAAGTGTATCTTGTTTCGCTATCTATAAATTCACGTACGTCAAGTGTTGGTTCTTTTGAATCAAGTGTAAATGGATTTTTACCTTCAGCTATGTTTGCAGGATTATAACGGTAAAGAATCCAATAGCCACTATCAACAGCACGTTTTTCTTCTTCTTGAGCTTTGGCCATATCAATACCGTGATTAATACAAGGAGCATAAGCTATGATAATAGACGGTCCGTCAAAAGCTTCTGCTTCCTTGATGGCATTAATGAGTTGCATTTTGTTTGCTCCCATTGAAACACAAGCGACATAAACATATCCATAACTCATCATCATCATACCGAGATCTTTTTTAGTTGTTGGTTTTCCACTTTCAGCAAAGCGAGCAACAGACCCGATAGGAGTTGCTTTAGATGCTTGACCACCGGTATTTGAATAAACTTCTGTATCTAATACTAAGATGTTTATATTTCTATTTGATGCAAGCACGTGATCAACACCACCGAAGCCAATATCATAAGCCCAACCGTCACCACCAAAACACCAGATACTTTTTTCTACAAAGTAATTTTTAAATTCTATAGCTTTTTCAAGCAGTTTTAAAGTTTCACCTTGAGCATTTTTTACTTCTTTAGTTAGTAGGTTTTTTAATTTTTCACTGTTTTGTTTAGTTTCATCGTTAGTTTTTGCCCAATTTTCTAAAGCAAAATTCAATGCTGATTTGAGGTCATTAGAAATATTTTGAGTTAATAATTTTTCAGAGGTTAATTTAAGATATTTGCGATTAGAATTAACTGCCAATCTCATACCGAAACCATATTCAGCATTGTCTTCAAATAAAGAGTTACCCCAAGCCGGTCCGTGACCATCTTTGTTTTTGCAATAAGGAATACTTGGGAATGTACCACCCCAAATTGAAGAACAACCTGTTGCATTTGCTATAATCATTCTATCTCCATAGAATTGTGTAATTAATTTTACATAAGGAGTTTCACCGCAACCTGCACAAGCACCTGAGAATTCTAAAAGAGGTTGTTTAAATTGACTACCTTTTACAGTTTGTTCTTTCCATTCTCCGGTTATATCTTCAGGGAGATTAATGAAATATTTATAGTTAGCTTCTTCGCCATTATCTCGTTCTTCTTGGATAGGTTTCATTACAAGAGCACCTTTAGGGCATTCGTTAACACATACTTTACAGCCTTGGCAATCATCTATATAAACTTGTAACTTGTATTGTAAATCATTTTTTCCAATTGCTTTAAGTGTTTTAAAACTATTAGGTGCATCATTTAGATCTTCTTGTTTGATTTGTTTTGGTCTGATAGCTGCATGAGGACAAACAAATGAACATTGATTACATTGGATACAATTTTCAGGAATCCAATGAGGTACGAATGCTGCTACACCACGTTTTTCAAGTTGAGTAGTACCTGAATCCATAACACCATCAATAGGCATTTGACCTACAGTTATTCTGTCACCTTGTTCTTTCATTATTGGTTCTATAATGTTTTTTGTAAAATCATTTGCATTGTCAGGGATAAGTTTTTTTACTGGTGTTGATTTACCTGGTAGTTGACTTGGAACATTAATTTGAACAAGTGCTTCATTGGTACTATCAACTGCTTTCCAGTTCTTTTCAACAACTGAATCTCCTTTTTTTCTATATGATTTATCAATTGACTTCTTAATCATTTTAACAGCTTCTTCTCTTTCAAGGACACCAGATATTAAGAAAAACGCTGTTTGCATTACAGTATTGATTCTTGAGCCTAATCCAACTGCATTCGAAATAGCGAGAGCATCAATATTGAAAAATTTAATCTTTTTTTCAATAATTGTTTTTTGCATATCTTCTGTAAGATGTGAGAATGCTTCATCTCTATTCCAGTTTGAATTTAATAAGAAAGTTCCACCTTCTTTGATACCTTCAAGTAAATCATATCTTCCGATAAATGCTTGATTGTGGCAAGCAATAAAGTCAGGTTTTTGAACTAAATATTGTGATTTTATTAGAGATTTACCAAATCTTAAATGGCTACGAGTAATACCACCTGATTTTTTGGAATCATATTGGAAATATCCTTGAGCAAACATTTCTGTGTTATCACCAATAATTTTGATGCTATTTTTGTTTGCACCAACGGTTCCGTCTGAACCTAAACCCCAGAACAAACAACTGATAGTTCCTTGAGGAATTGTATTGATTTCTTCATTAACTGTTAATGATTTATGTGTTACATCGTCATTAATTCCAACAGTAAAACCGTGAAATGCTTCACTATCAAGATGATCATAGATTGCCTTAACCATACTTGGTGTGAATTCTTTTGATGAAAGACCGTAACGACCACCGATGATCATAATATCTTTTTTATCTTTTAATGCAGTTACAACATCTTGATATAAAGGTTCTCCTAAAGAACCTGGTTCTTTAGTTCTGTCAAGTACAGCTATTTTTTTACAGCTTGCAGGAATTACATCGATGAAGTGTTTTAAAGAGAATGGTCTGAATAAACGAACTTTAATTAAACCTACTTTATATCCATTTGCGTTTAAATAAGTGATAGCTTCTTCAACTGTTTCACATCCGCTACCCATTGCAATGATGATTTTATCTGCATCAGGTGCTCCTACATAATCAAAGAGGTTATATTTACGACCAACTTTTTCAGAAACGAGATTCATATATTCTTGAACTATTTCAGGGCAAGCATCATAAAATCTATTTACAGTTTCTCTGCCTTGGAAATAAACATCCGGATTTTGAGCTCCCACTTTTACTTTTGGTGAATCAGGATTTAAAGCTCTTGCTCTAAAAGCTTCAATATATTTAGTGTCTAACATACTTTTTAACGTTTCATAATCAGTAACTTCAACTTTTTGGATTTCATGAGAATTTCTAAATCCATCAAAGAAATGAACAAAAGGAATATTTGATTTTAAGGATGTTAAATGTGCTACTGCACCTAAATCCATAATTTCTTGGATTGATGCTGAAGCTAAGAGACCAAATCCGGTATTTCTTACTGACATTACATCTGAATGATCGCCAAATATTGATAAAGACTGAGCAGCTAATGAACGTGCCGATACATGAAAAACTGTTGGTAAAAGCTCTCCTGCTATTTTGTGCATATTTGGTATCATTAATAATAAACCTTGTGAAGCTGTAAACGTAGTTGTTAAAGCTCCTGCAGCTAATGAACCGTGAAGGGCTCCGGCTGCACCTGCTTCTGATTGCATTTCTACAACTTCTACGGCTTTATCAAAAACATTTTTTCTGCCTACTGACGCCCATGCATCAGCCAGTTCACCCATATTTGATGATGGGGTAATCGGGTAAATAGCAGCTACATCACTGAAAGCATATGCTATATGAGCAGCAGCTGTATTTCCGTCCATTGTTTCTTTTTTAAACTGACTCATCGTTTCTCCTTTTATTTGTTTTGTTTGCTAATATACACTTTATTCTATTTATATAAAAAAAAATATTTGTTTTTTTGTCAATAAAAATCGTAATAAATAAATGAATTTTGCAATTCTGTATGTTATCATTTAAAATAAATGAATTTTTATAGTAATATATTTCATAATTTATGTGTATTATTATAGAAAAGATATACCTAATATGAGTTTAAAAAGCTTTTAAATAATGATATATATCATTATAGCATAACATCATTAAGCAAACTGTTTTTTTATTTTTTAGATAATAACATATTTAAAGCAACAGCAATTAATAAAACTGCAAATATTTTTTTTAGCATAAAAGCATTTATTGCGACTGCAATTTTACCACCAAATAATCCACCTATAAAAAAACCAATGCAGACAAAGATTATAACCTTTAAATTTAAATGACCGGCTTTATAATATGCATAGGTAGATAAAAGTGTTATTGGAGGTAACATTAATGCTAATGTAGTACCTTGAGCTTCGTGTTGTGTCATTTTCAGAAAAAAAACTAACGCAGGAACAATGACTAAACCCCCACCAATTCCTAATACTCCACTTAATATTCCTGAAAATAAGCCAATTACTATCAATATGATGATTTCATACATAGATATATCCTTCATAATCTTTTTTGTAACCTTTATTGAAGCTACTTTTTTGTCAAATATTTTTTAATGATTTGGAATTTAATAATATAAATAAATGGTACACCCGTAGGGATTCGAACCCTAGACCCACTGATTAAGAGTTATATTATAATTATTATTTTTTTCAACATCAATACATATTGATATATATTAAATCACTATATTACAATGACTTATATTATACAACAATATTATGATATATTGATGTATGTTGATTGTTATTGATTCAATCTGTCCCAATTCTGTCCCAATTCTGTCCCTTTTTTTATAGTTATTAGTTGTATTTTTATTTTTTAGTGTTATATTTTTATATAGAATACTAATTTGGAGATTTAAATGAATGACAGTATTGAAAAATCGAATTTAATAAGCAAACAAGTTGAGAACATGTTATTATCTTTTAATACGATAAGTAAAATTAAAATAAGAACAAGAGTATTGAAGAACAAGCTTAATATATATTTAGATTATTGCAATAATAATATTAGAACAAAAGAATACTTAAAACTCTATTTTATTGGGAACAATGTTAAAGATAAACAAACATTTGAAATAGTAAAAAAAATTATTGCTGATAATGAATCAAAGATAATTAATGATGATTATGGTGTAAATTTGCTTAATAAGAATAAAACTCCAATTGATTTAATATTAAGAGAATTTTTGATTGGGAAAAAAGAAAAAAACTCTAAAGGATACAAAATTGCTATAATGAATTTAAAAAATATATTTTTAAAAAAAGATAATTTGCTAATTTCAGAAATAACAGAAAATACTATCAAACAATATAAAGGTTTTCTCGAAGAAAATTATAAAAAGGCAACAGTTTACAATTATTTGAATCACTTAAAGATTCTTTTAAAATTTGCTGAAGAAAAAGGTTATATTATTAAATCTCCATTTACTTCGAAAATTAAAAACCGTATTCCTGATACCGAGAAAGTTTTTCTTACAGAAAACGAATTGGAGATTATGTATAAAAATAAATTTAGAAATATTAATATATCAAATGCTTTTCTTTTTAGTTGTAGCACTGGTCTTAGAATCTCCGATTTGATGAGTTTAAAATGGAGTAATATTGAAAATAATAAATTGATTTTAATTCAAAAAAAGAATAATGTTCCTAACATAATCCCTCTGAATGAAGATGTATTAAAAATCATTGAAATACAAAAAGATATTTCAGAAAATGAATATATATTTAAATTGCCTAGTCATAGACGTGCATTAAGATTATTAAAACAATGGATTAAAAATATAGGAATATCCAAAAATGTTAATTTCCATACAGCTAGACACACTTTTGCTACATTATGCCTTACAAAAGGTGTTGATATTTTTACTGTTTCGAAAATTCTTGGTCACAAAGACATTAGAACAACAATGGTGTATGCGAAATTAATTGATAAAGTAAAAGAGGAGGCAATAAATAAATTACCTGTATTTTCTAGAAAATAAGTAGTTCAAATTTTTTAGTCAAAATATTTGTTTATCAATTTAGCATTTTACAAAAAGTTTGATTGGTTTCTAAGGATTACATGATAGATATAAAATGCTTTTTATTCTTACACAAATTTTTAGTCAAGAAGGTAATACTATCATTTAAGAATATCACTTAGAGAATTGCTAACTTCATTTATTACTTTATATAGTGTTGGTTTGCTGATACTAAACATCTTACAAATGTCCATGACACTCATATTCTTTTCCTGATATAGCTTGTGTATGGTCTCTTTTTTGACGTTATCTAATTTCTGCTTTCTACCGCCTACCTTACCTCTTGCTCTGGCTATCTCTAAGCCTTCTTTAGTTCGTTGAGATATTAAATCTCTTTCAAATTGGCTTATACCTGCAATAAAGGTAAACATAAGCTTTCCTGTTGGGGTAGTGGTGTCTAACCATGACTCTTTGATAGATTTAATATTTGCACCTTTGGACTGAATCAGCTCAACAAGATTAAACAAGTCTTTAGTACTTCTACTCAATCTTGTCAAATCAGAAACAATAACTACATCATCTTTTCTTAATTTTTCAAATAACCTGTTTAACTGAGGTCTGTCTGCTTTAGTGCCTGTTACTTTTTCTTGAAAAACTTCATCTACACCTATTTTGTTTAGGTCTTCTAACTGACGGTCAAGATTTTGATCGTGCGTGCTAACTCTTGCATATCCAAAAATCATAATTCCTCCTTTAATGCAAAGTAAATAAAACGACAATTTTTGTCAAGTTTTTACTTTGATTTATTTACTAAGTTTATTGACGCATAAGTTATTGCAAATCTAGAGTAGTTGTTATTGTTATTAAAAGTCAAGTAAACGGTCGTTTTATTTACTACCAAATTTTACATATATTTGGTTTAGGATATCCTTTTAATAACCATTAACATTATTTTATGATTTAAAAAAAATAAAAATACATCGTAACATTTTAGCTAAAAATAGTTATAATATAATTATAAAGTTTCTACTATTGTATTCTATTAAGTTCTTTTATTTTAATGATAATGCTATCCTCACTAATTCTAAGATAAAGTATAATAAATATTAGATATAGTAATATGATCTATACCCTCTATTATGATCTATATAATTAATGATTGTATATTTAACATAAGGTACTCTAATACAATTTATTACTCTTATTTAATTTTGAATATTTAAAAAACTATAGTCTATATATAGTAATTATTATACTATATATATTTCTATTATGATAGTGAAGATTTGTTAATATAATACATTTAAAAATAGTAACTTAGTTAATTCAGAAATTTAAATTAGTACTAATTCTGATCAGTTATTATACTATAT
>JALNXV010000107.1 GCA_023230175.1 Candidatus Cloacimonadota bacterium | reverse complement strand
GTATGCAGGTTTTTTTTGTATTAATCTGTTTAATTAAAAATTAAAACCGCTTTTGATGCCTTTAGAGATTCTTCTTAAATCTTCAACTTCTTCATTAGTAAAGGTTTCTTTATTTTTAACTTTTATGATTGAAAATATTTTATCATAACCGGTTACTAAGCTTTTAAACCAAGGTTCATTGTATAATTCTTTATTTTCCATTTGATTTAAGTTACGTACTAAATTATCAACAATTCCTTTTTGATTGAGTAATTTGGAAGTATCAGTTTGATAGTTTTGAATTATAAACTCAGTCATACAATATAGTCCTTCAGTCCAGCCACCTGCTTGCACAAGAGTCATAAGGTCAAATTGATGAGTTTCATAGAGAGATCTCTCAATTTCATTTTTATATTTATCTAAAGAAACTTGTAGATCTTCCCATTTGTCTTCTTGTATTAAAAGCATTAACTCGTCAGCTAATTTAAGAACTTCTTCGTTAATTCCAATCATTTTTGAATAATCAATCATAGCATGAGCAATACTGGTTAATTTTGTTTTATTTCTTGCTTTAGTAGCGATAATAGCATCAGCTGTTAAAGTTCCGAGATAAAAAGAAGCATTGTAAACATCATTAATTTTTGTATTATATTCTTCCGGGATAACATTATCATAATCAGCTCTTTGTAAGTAATCTAATGTTGCAAATAAATCAATAAAAGAAGGAACAGGAAAGAACCTTTCTTCTGTTTTAACAATGGCATCATCTTGTTGTGGAGCTTTCTTTCCACAAGCTGTTATGGCGATTACTACGAGCATTATAACTAAAATTTTTTTCCACATAACTATATCCTCCAATTAAATATTCACATTATTTTCATTTAAAGCAAATTTATTTTTAAAAAAGTTCCTGTCAACTTATTTTTCTTACTTGAGATAATTAAATCCAATATTTATAAAGACTATTGAATAATTTAGTTTAGCGAGCATCTTTGCTTGCACCATAAAACATCTTAACTATAGGATATTAATTAATAAGTTTCTTGCTTTTTGGAACAGGCTTTCAGAAAACTATTGTTGTGGAAACATCTCTGTTTGGGTTTAAATTCTTAATTGACGCACATTCAGTATGTTATGAAACTATAAGTTGAAAGTCCGTAGAACTTTTTTGATATTTTGAGACAGCTTAAGGAAGTTTGAAGAGCAATATATGATAAATACAATAATAATTATTATTAGATGGACATATCTTAAGGTTGTGAATCTAAACTTTTTTAGAAAAAAATAATAAAAAATCTTGACAATTAAATAAAATAACTTATTATTAATAAATAAAAAATATTGGAGGTTAAAATGAAAGCACGTCTAATTTTTACTTTGGCATTATTAAGTTTATCTGTTTTTTGTTTTGCATTGCCAAAACTTGATATTGTTACTGAAGAGTATCCACCTTTTAATTTTACACAAGATAATCAATTAAAAGGAATATTTGTCGAAGTTATGGATTATGTTTTAAAAGATATTGGTTCTACTCAAACTTATCAAGATATTCAAGTGTTGCCATGGGCAAGAGGTTATAATATGGCATTAAATAATGAAAATACAGCCTTATTTGCTACTTCATTTACTGAAGAAAGAAAGGATCTATTTAAATGGGTTGGACCTGTTTTGTCTTCAAATCATGTGTTAATTGCAAAAAAATCCAAAAATATTAAGATTAATGACGTAAAAGATATTAAAGATTATAAAATTGGTGTCATAAATAAAGATATAGCCGAAGAAATAGTCTTAAACAAAGGAGTAGATAGAAATCTATTAGATTCAATTGCAGATCCAACAGTTAATGTTAAAAAACTTGCAATGGATAGAGTCGATATGATTGCTTATGGTGAGATTACTGCTTATTGGTTGCTTAAAACCATTGATGAAGATGCTGCAAGTTACGAGACAGTTAATGTTTTACAGGAAACTCCTCTTTATATTGCATTCAGTAAAACTACTTCAGATGAGATTATTAATGCTTTTCAAAAATCTTTAGAAAAGCTTAAGACTCAAGATAAAGATAAATTTCAAGAAATATTAAAAAAATATGGTAATTAAAAAATTAAGAATTTTGTTTTAAATTGTTTGATGATATGATTTTGTCAGCATTTGGATCGGTTTTGAGGATTTATGTTGTGCGAGCATTTTTGTTTGCACAACTTATTTTATTAATAGATGGTTTTATAGCATTTAATGTTTTCAGTGTTATGGTTTTCGTAACTTTCTGTTTGATAATAATTTTACCTGTATGCTTATATCATTATATGGTTGTAAATTTGAATAAAATTCAATTATTTTGTAAAAAAAACTTGACAAAAAAAATATCTTATATATTATTAAATTAATAACTAATTGAAATTAATGATTTTGGTCTTGAAAAGTATATATATGAAGATTAATTTTGATTTGCCAACTTAATTAATTTTCAAAGTGATAGAAATCACAAAAATCCTATTAATTTAGGTGGTGTACCGATGACTGGTTTGTCGGAAAAAAATGAAGGAGTACGTTATGTTTAAAAAAGCAAAAACTATTGTTACAGCACTTGCTGCTACAGCTATTATGGCTGGTTGTGCATTAACTCTTCCTGTAAATGCTACAGGAAATCCGGTTGGTAAAAAAGTAGGAACAGCTACAGCTACAGGTTATCTTGGATTTTTATTCTTTAATCAAGATGCTAGTATCCAAAAAGCAGCACAAAATGGTGGGATTACAAAAATTTCCACAGTTGATGTAAAAACATCTACTATTTTAAATCTTCTTATTTCTTACGAAACTATCGTAACCGGCGAATAATTTTTAGCAAAAATTAGTATGAAAGGAGGCAGGCAAACCTCCTTTCGTTTTTAAGGATAATTTATGAAAAAAAATACAATTTTGATATTGATTTGTCTTTTATTGCTTTTAGCGTGTGCTAAACAAAATTCAAACAATGTTAAACTGTTTAATGATGTAGAATTTGTATTAGGAGAAGGTGAGTCGAGTGATTTAGTTGACTCAAATCTTGCTAATGAATATCGCTCTTATGTTTTAAATCCTGATTATGAGTTTCCTTTATTTAAATATATCAAACATACAGATTATCAAATCTTCATTGCTTTGCCTTTTAATATGGATACAGAAAAACTCTTTAATCTCGATTTTTTTACTTCAAAAAATATTGATTTTAAAAATGGGGATAATTATATTTTTTTTAAACATAAAAAGAAAGATATGTTTGTTGTCGAATATCTCTTAGAGTATAATCAAAGTGTTTTTCATTTTTTATGTATCACAAATGATGAAGATATTGATAATAATCTTTTGAGTTATGACAAACTAATACAAAGAATTAGCTTAAAATAATTATGAAAAATTTTAAAATATACTTTATATTAATCTGTACAGTTATTCTTTTATGTTCTTGTATGGGAGTTAGACCGGGATCAAGAAAAGGTGCTTCAAGCCTATATGAAAGTTTTTATGCCGGCGAAGAAGGGATGCAGTATTTTATTAAACCTCTTGAGTTTAAAGATAATAACAAAAATAAACTCTTAGTGGATTTTACTTTTAGGTATAAAAAAGAAATAAAAGACTCTGTGATTGTAAATATTTCTGTAATAAGTGAAAATCTCATAAGAGAATTTAATGCTTTGAAAATCACTACTAAAGACAATATTGTAAGTGCAGATACTTTGAATTTCTTTTTGTCTCAAATTCATAATGAAGATATAACTTCTCGTTTTACAACTAATATTTTTTTGGGTGATATTGTAGATATTTTTGAAAGTTCTGACTGGGTTATTAATATTGATACAAATTATATAAAAAGTGAGTTTTATCCTACTAATAAAACAAAAAAAATAATAAAACGTTTAAACCAAAATTTATTCATTTTATTTAGACATTGATTATTAGTAAAAAAATATTTATTATCAATCTTATGAAAGTATTTTTGTTTGCACAATAGTAGTTTCGAGACATTCTTCCGAATTTGTAAAACATCGTTTGATGTTAGTTAATATCTTGATTTTATAAGCTTTTTTTTAGCAAATCTACAAGGGACCTCCAAGATGCTTTTTCCTTCTTGGAGGTCCCTTGTACGTAGTATGTAAATTTTAAGTATCTAACTTGATGTTTAATAATAATTTATATGTATTTTTTTAGATGCTTGGCAGAGTTAAGATTTCGTAAGAATCTTTTGTGATTAAAACAGTATGTTCAAATTGAGCACTTAGGCTATTATCTTTTGTTGTGACAGTCCATCCGTCAATAGATGAAGTGTGTACTCTCCAATTTTTACTTTTATTAATCATAGGCTCTACTGTGAAAATCATACCTGTTTGTAATTTGATATTATTTGATTTTGTATAAAAGTGGCAGACGTGAGGTTCTTCGTGAAATCTGATGCCTACACCGTGCCCACCGTATTCTTTCACAACTGAATAATTAAAGGGTTCGACAAATTTTTCAATAGTTTTACCCATTTCTGAAAGTAAAATACCGGGTTTTAAGATTTTAATACCGGCGTACATAGAGTCTTCAGTGATTTTGACAAAGTTTTTAATGTCTTCATCAGCTTCTCCGATAATATAAGTTTTTGACGTATCTCCAAAATATCCTTCGTAAATTACAGTGATATCAATATTTACAATATCTCCATTTTTTAAGATATCTTTTTTGTCAGGTATGCCGTGGCATACAACATTATTAATGGAAGTACAAATAGATTTAGGAAACCCGTGATAGTTTAATGGAGCAGGAATGGAATTTTGAGATTTAATATATTTATGAGCAAGCTCGTTGAGAGTTTCAGTATCTTGCCCGATATGTAAGAATTGTTCAAGATAGATTAACGTATTAGCTGCAATTACGCTAGCTTTTTTAATACCTTGAATTTGAGTTTCGTTTTTGATAATAATCATCTTATAGCCCTTTCTTAAAAATAAAAAAGCCGCTTAAAGCGGCAAATTTATGGTGGGCCCAAGAGGAGTCGAACCTCTGACCGTCCGGTTATGAGCCGGAAGCTCTACCAACTGAGCTATAGGCCCTAAATAATTCACTCTTTAGATAAACATAATTTTTAGATATTGATTTTTTTGTCAAGAGAAATATTTATTATTTAGGGATATTGAGTTTATTTTGAAGAAATTTTCTTGGCTAATAAATTTTTTAATTCTATGATATTTAGTGGTTTGTATAGCTTATCTATATGCTTGATATTTTTTGTATCAAGTAAATCTTTATGACGATAAAGTAGTATGAAATTAGCTTGGATATTACTTAATATTTTCAACAAAACATAATTTGATTCCGGATTTTCTATGAAATTTATAGCATCACAGATTATATAGTCGTATTTTATGTCTGGATCAATATGTTTAAATTGTGCAATAAAACGTAAAATTGTAATAATTTCAAAATTTATATTTAAATCTGTAAAAAATTTAAATATATTCTGATAAATGTTGTGTTCGTTATCTATAAATAGAATATTTATTTTTTTAACCGTTTTAATTTCCGGCAATTTTTGGAAATGGGGAGAAGTGCTTTTTAAGGGTAAAGAAAAGTTAAATCTGGTACATTCATCATTGTCAATATATTCAATATTGCCGTTTAATAACTTAAATATTTGCTTTACTAAAGCAAGCCCTAAACCTGTACCACTATTTTTTCTTTCTAAAGAATTATCTAATTGAGAGAAAATTTTAAAGAGATTTTTTTTGTTTTCTTTATTTATTTTATTGCCGGTATTTATAATAGAAAAATTATATAGATATTGGTCTTTTTGTATTTGATTAGCAGATTCTAAGGAAAGGATAATAGTTCCATAAGAGGTGAATTTTACTGCATTATCAATCAGATTATTTAGTGCTTGCCTTAGCCTGGAATTATCTCCTGTGACAAAATCAGGATAGTCAAAAGACCAATCTAAATATATATCCAAGTCCTTTTTAAAGGCTTCATTTGAGAAACTTTGGATCGCTGATTGGCATAAATCATATAAAGAGAAATTATTTTCAATGATTGCAACATTACTTGAATCTAATTTAACAAAATCAAAAATGTCATTGACTAATGTTAATAAGTTGTTTGATGAATCATCAAGAATATTCAATAATTGTTTTTGATCTTCGTTCAGATTAGTTTTCATTAGCAATTGGGTCATTCCCTGAATTCCATTTAGTGGTGTTCTAAATTCATGGCTCATAGTAGCTAAAAATTTATTTTTTATTTCATTTGAGATGTTTGCTTCAAGTGTTAGTTGTTGCTCCTTTTCAAGGGCATTTTTAAGCTCTTCATTTATTTTATTAATTTCTTGAGATTGCTCAATAAGTTTTTCAAAGTATTCATATCTTTCTGAAATATTAATCATTGAAACTATTGCTTTTAATGGAAAATATTTGCCTTCTTTGATTAAATTCCATTTGACAATTAGTCGGACAGGCTTATTATCTTTGTCGTACAAAATTCCTTCATCTTCAAATGATTCTTGGTTGTAGTAGAGACTGCAAATCATTTTTCCGAACAAATTAAAGGTTTCTTCACGAGTTATTTTGTTGAAGTGATTTCTAATTTCTTGTATATTCTTGAACTTGAATATGGTCATCGATAATTTATTTACAGTATTTAGGATTAAAAGTTTAATAGAAGTTGTAAGGATTTCCTTGTGTTCTTGTAAATAGTCGTATAAATTTACATTATCAGGTATAGACAAGGAGTTTATATAAACTCTTAGTAAACTTAAATCAACTTCCCACAGTATAATAGGTGAAGAATTAAAAAAGGTATAATATTTATTTATTTGTTTGTTAAGCTCTAATTCAGTTATTGTTTTATCGGTAATATCTACAACAATAGTTTGTATTAAGTAAGGAGAATTAACAAGAGAAGGATAATAAAAATTAACCGGTAATTTTAGTTTTGATAGTGAGAGTTTAGCAGTTTGGTATGTTTTGTTTTTTGTTTTAATATCTATTATTAATTGAAGATTGTTTGATGTCTCAAAAAGATGTCTATTTTTTTTAAATAACATATTGAATTCAGGACTGTAATCAGAAAAAAGGATATTGATTTTATTATTCTCAAATTGAAAATATTTTTTTGCTTCATTGTTATAATCAAGTATTTCTAATGTATCCGGATTCATAATAAAAATTATTGATTGAGAGGTTTGAAACATATTTTCGTAAAGAGCTTTTTTTTCTGATTCTAATCTTTCGCTTTTTTTATTGATAGTAACGTCATAGCTCATACCGATCATTTGATCAAATTTATTGTTTTTTGTATATGGCTTTATGAAAATCCTAAACCACATTTCATTATTTTGATTTTCAGACAGATAAAAATCAGATTTATATAGTTTGATTGAATCCGGGTTTTTATTGATTTGCTTGATTGTTTTTATCATAAAATTACTAACATCCGGGTATTGGAAATTAACAATATTACTATTAATCAGTATATCGGGATTAATTTTTAAAATTTTTTCTAAATTAGGGCTAATATATTTTACTAATAAATTTTTATCAATTTGCCAAATAATGAGATTTGATATTTCTGCTATATTATCAATAATTTTATTGCCATTTTGTTTGTCTTGCATTAAGTTAAATACTTTGTCTAAGCTTGATTCATTAATCATTACATACCTCTTATAAGTTATCAATCATCATTTGACTTTTTGATAGAAAAATATTAGATATTATGTTATTATGAAATCTGAAACTTGTCAAGAGAAAATGTTTTAATAATAAAAAAAAATAAAAATGAGTATTTTTAAAATTTTTTGTTGACAAAATCACAGCTTTTAAACATATTATATCATAGACATGATTTAAGGAAGGAGTCGATTATGAAAAAGAGTATTTTGCTATTTTTAGTTTGCTTTGCATTAGCAAGCTTTTTATTGGCTGAAAATGTAACTGTTGTAAACACAAGAACAAATCAAGAACCTACTCAAAAACTTCGCGTTGAAGAGGAAGTTATTGTATTTGAAAATTTTGAAGATGGTTTAGGAAACTGGGTAACCGAAGATGCAACATTGCCTCCACATCAATGGCATTTATCTAACACTTCAGCACTTACCTACCAAGGAACCGGTTATAGCTGGTTTATGGGTAATCCTGAACTCGGTACAAACGGTGGTTATACTGACGGTGTGTTAATTTATTTACAAACACCTGCTATAACTGTACCTTCAGCTAGCTCAAATCTTACTTTTAAAGTAAATTTTGAATTAGAAGAGCCTGCAGTTCATGAAGGTTATGATGGCTGGGATGCTGCTAATGTAAGAATTTCAACTGACGGTGAAAACTGGACAGTATTAGAACCTACAGGTTTACCTTATAATTGTACTTCAATGTATGGTTTTGGTTATAATGGCGAAGGCGAAGGCGTAGCCGGATGGGGTGGATCAAGTGATGGCTGGCAAGATGTTACTGTTGACTTATCAAGCTATGCAGGCGATGACGTAATGATTCGTTTTGTATTCGGTTCAGACCCTGCTTATAATACTGCTGATGATCCTGATATGTTTGGTATCTTAGTTGATAATATTACTCTTGGTGATTTCTCTCATGACTTTAATGATAATCAATTAAACGGAATGACAGTTGGTAGCTCTATCCCTGTTGGTGGAGATTTATGGCATACTGCAGAATATGATTTAGCAACTTCCGGTACTTATGTATTAAGCTGTAATAACGCTAATGATACCTATGAACCAAATATGAGAAATTATATCTATTCAGAAGTTTATGATTTACCTTCAGCAGGCGATATAAGAGCAGATTTTCAACTTAGAGGAACCTGGTCAGATAATGATACTGAAGACTTAACTCTTATGGATTATTTTGGTTGGGAAATTTCTCCTGATGCCGGTGCTAATTGGTATGCAATGAGCAATCCTTACGGAGATCCTAATGGTGATAATTATGTTTTTTCTAATGCTCCTGAACAATTCCAATCAATGGTTGAATCATATACCTCTATAGACGGAATAATTACTGACTATGCAGGTCAATCTGTTCAATTCCGTTGGTACTTTAAATCTGATAGCGATGCTCCTATGGGCGAAGCTATAATGATTGATGACTTTAGAATTTATCATAAATTAGAATTATTAATTCCACAAAATTTAACTGCTGAATATATTGGTGATGGTATCGAACTTAACTGGGACGATCCTAATACCACTAATCCTGCTGTTGAAGGTTGGATTACTCAAGGTTTAGATACTTATACCGGTACTGGTATTGGTGTTAATGCTGCTGCTCAATTTAGCGTAGCTCATAGATTCACTTCTGCTCAACTTAACGAAATTCAAGCTATAGGTGGTTATTTAACTAAAGTTTCATTTATTGGAAATGAAGCTACAGCTACATATTCTATCAGAGTATGGACCGGTGGATCTACTAATAATCCGGGAACTACTGTTGTAGAACAAAATGTAACAAACTTTGTTGCAGCTGAATGGGTTGAAGTTGAATTAAATACTCCTGTTCTCATTGAACCGGGTCAAGAATTATGGTTTGGTTATTATTGTGATACACCTTCTGGTCACCCTCTTGCTACTGACGGTGGTCCGGTTAATGAAGGTTTTGGAAACGTAATTCAATTTCAAAATTCATGGACTACTTTAACAGCCTTAGGTGACAATTTAGAATACAATTGGATGATTAAAGGTTATGTTGCAACTGATGATGGTAGAGTTGTATTAAATAAAAACTTCAATACAAATATAAGAAATACAAGAGAAGATGTAACAGGCTATAAAGTATATAGAAAAGTTGCAGCCGGTGATGATTTTGAAGAAATTGGTGAAGTGGGTGCTGATGTTACTACATATATTGATGAAACTCCTGTATATAATTCAGTTAATTTCTATGCAGTAACTGCATTATAC
>JALNXV010000105.1 GCA_023230175.1 Candidatus Cloacimonadota bacterium | reverse complement strand
AACAGCTGAAATTGATGAAACAATAAAGGAGAATGAGGCTTGATCGAAGAACAAAAAGGAAGTATAATTATATATCAGTCTGGTGGTGAGAATCTTAACCATACAGGTTAAAACCTGTGGCTACGATTTTAAATTTTTATTTATAATCAGGATGAACTGATTTTGCACATTTTATGTTATGATTATGAACATTAGACAATCTCTAAAAGTGTGGCAATGATTTTAAATTCTCTGCTGATGCTCAGGATGCTGAATGTGAGATTTATTGTTGACAAAAAACTACATTGTTTTAAAATGAATAATCAGATTGTTACATTTATAATGTAATTACAAAATATAAGGATTTTTTATGAAGAAAATATTGATTACTATACTCATAATTTTTATAATAGTAAATATTGTAGCTGCAAGTGATTCGGTGAGTTTTTTAAATTTAGAGCAAAATGATTTCCATTGGAATGTTGATGAAAACAATTTACATATTTACAGATTTGATGAGAACAAAATATTTGTAAGAGTTTTAGATGAACAGTTCAACACAATGTCAGAGAATGAAATATATAGTTGTGATGAAGATATTTTGGACATTAGATATAATAATATAGCAAAGTATCCGGCTTTCACAGTTTCAACAGAGAATTCAACTATAGTTTTAGATAATCTTAATAAAGAACTTAGAGCATTTCATTTTCCAAAGAATACATTTATACAATATCGAAACGGGAAAAATATTATCCTTATCACAGATGATGAAAGCAAGAAAGTTTCATCATATTGTACAAATTTGAAAGAGATTACCAAAACTATTGAACTAAATACTAGTGTTGGATTTGCTGATGATTATGTTTTAATGTTTAGGAGTGAAGGCTTGTTTGCTGTAAGATCTCTTGATTTTTATGATAGTAATTTAAGCCTAATCAAAACTTTTACATCGACTGAAATACCGGAGTTAAGGAAGATTAATCTGATTGGTAGAGATAATATGTTTTTAAATGCTACAAGTGTTGGAAATGAGAATTATTTAAGTTTAAACATTCAGCCAAAGTTCCGAAAAGGTTTGTTAATTTTTCTTCCAACCTGTAATTATATACTGAATTTTTCTCTTCGTGATGACATAAAGCTCCTGAATAAACAGAAAATCAAATCAGAAATCTTTGATTTTCAAAATAATAGAGTTTTAAATGTAATTGATGACAAAATAATTAATTTTCAAGTATCCGCTAAAGAAGGTTTTGGTATATCTGTCTATGATTTTAAAACTAATAAAACTAAACGAGTTTCGCTTGATGAAATGCCGGTTTCCGGTTATTTACACTTTCAAGAAAATAATAGTAAACGTGAAAGCATACTCACTCTTGAATTCATTGACAGTATAAGGTTTTATGATTTTGACATAAATACTCTTGATAAAAGACTTATCTATACTTACACCAACAAAACAGATTCTGATTCTTTTTTTTATTTAAACAGAATCAGGCATCATAATGATACTATATATTTTGAGATAGGATCAACGTCTCAAAATAACCAAATTATAAAGTTTAGATAATTTGGTATTTTGTGAAATTAGTTGATTTTAAAATAAATAAACCATCAGAAAGATATTTTTTAGTGCAAGCAAGGATGCTCGCACAACATCGGTATTCAACAATCCTTGTTAAGTATTTAACAAGGATTGTTTTTTATAAGAATGAAACAAAATATTAGAGCTATTTATGTTGGATAAAAATAAATATCATTTTTTAATTGACAATCGGAATGTTATTTGCTATGTAGATAATAGAAAGGAGTTTTTATGAAGAAATTAATATTTTTGTTCATAATTATGATAGTAAGTGCTATAAGTCTAAACGCAATAGTATATGAGACTGATTCGTTTAGTAATTTTTTTTATGGTACTGCCGAAAATTGTGAATATGATGATTGGATAAGCCACATTGCTAAAGGTGTTGCTTTGCAGAATTATAATTTATATGCACCATTTTACAGACAAACAAGTGGATTTGGGGATTATGTAACACCTTCAACTCAAGATTTAGAAAACTGGAATCAAGTAGTGACTCAGTTTATGTATGGTAATTATGAGGACGCAGAAGAGTTGATTGAGCAATTTGTATTTCCATATCAGGTTGTACAATTTACTGATACAGATACGGATAGAGTTTATTATATGTTGAGAGAAATATTAGATATGACCCAAACTGATGATCAAGGTACACCTGAGACTACTGATGATGTGCAAGGTGCTTTTAGTTATGGTTGGGGTTTATACGTAGTTTGGCCGGAATCAGACAAGCCTATCATAATTAATGTAGTTCATCCAAATGATGATTTTATAGTACCACCACTTGCAGTGAAATCATTTCAAGATTGGGATGCAAAATATTTTATGTTTGCAGGAGCCGGAAGAGAAGTGAAATGGACAAATTCTAATCCTTATTATAATTCGAAATCATTATCTGACCCTTCAAGAGTAGCAAATCATCCATTTAACAAGGCATATATCGCAGCTTGTGATGAGATCAGGTTGAGTTTTGGTCGTACTGAGTTTTCTGCTCAATTGCATAGTTACGACTGGAATAGGCATGTAGGTCATGCAAATTTACAAATTTCTCCGGCACCAAATTCTGATTATCCAAATTTACCTATAAGAGATTTATCTTCAAGAAAAATGGATTTAATTAATCAAACTGATTATTTGGTTATTCCTGAAAATACCGTAGGTATTCATGAGCCTGTTTATATAAATGATTTTTATACGGTATATTATGATGAAACACAAGAACCTTTTTATTATGATAATGGAGAAGAATATTTTCCTGTAAATAATATGGTTTCTTTGCCGGGATATAGTCAAAGTGTTCAATATTTTTATACACATCAAGACATAAGTAATTATGATGTTGTGGATAATTTTTTTCATATAGAATTTGACGAATTACCTAATGCATATCCTCAAAATACAAATAATTATCATTGGTTTTATGGATATGATTTATCAACTAATACATTTAATATGGATACACGATTTGATAGAACTCTTGAATATTATGGCCGTTGGGTAGATTTGATGAAACCGGTTTTATTTGAAGCTTTAGAACTTGATGATGGATTAGTACCTGATGTTCCTCTGAATTTTTCTTTGTTAAGTCAAGAATATTCAAGAATGTCGCTTACATGGGATGCTATTGATCAATATGATTTTATGTCTTATGAGATACATTTTTCTGAATCAGAAGATTTTGCAGAATATAATATTCACGACAGAAATATTGATAGTAAATTAGCTTCTTCAAAATTCACTACTACTACAATTAACGGTTTACTTCCAAGTACAACTTATTATTTAAAGATTAGAGCAAGGGATTATAATGATAATTATTCAGATTTTTCTGAAACTATACAAGTATCTTTAGGACCTGCTAATATAAGTAATTATAATTGTAGAAGTATTGATGCTAAAAGTTATTTAACTTGGTCTGCAACTTATCAATATACTATCTTAGGTTACAGAGTTTATAGAGCTACTGAAGATCAAGATTATGTAATGATTGCAGATTGGGAAAGTAATCCTGAATTATTGAAAAGTTCTAATAATCAAACTTTTAACTTTATTGATGATACTGTAGATAATTTTGTTAATTATGTTTATAAAATTGCAATGGTTGATACAGATATGAATGAAACAATTTTTTATCAACCGGGATATAGTTCGCCAAGACCTACCTATGCCGTTGTTTTACAAAATACTGCCGGCACTATAAGTGATACTTTATGGGTTGGAAATAGCCCTTTTGCTTCTGATGGTCAAGATACTTTTTATGATGTAGTTAAAAGTGGAACCTTGCCTCCTCAGTATGTTCAAATTATTGCTTATGAATCAACATGGAATAATGGCTATGGCATAAGTTTATCAAGAGAAATTTTTGGTAGTTATGATGCTAATATTGAGTTTAAGCGTTACAGAGTTAGAGTTAAATCAAATCAGAATAGTTTAAAGATAAGTCTGACAGGAAATCAAGAGAGAAATTCAGAAAAAGTAATTTTAGTTGAACAGTCTAATAGTTCATATACAAATTTGTTAGAAGGAGAACATAGTTTTACTGTTTCAAATACAAATTATAAAGAATTTTGGTTATATATCGGTAATGTACAGCCTGTTGTACAAATCTCAACACTTACAAATCGAATCTATAAAGCCGGAGATAACCTTAGTTATACTTTATCCTCTTCATATCCGGGATTGCTTGATTATTGTAAAATATCAATAGTTTCTGAAACAGATAGTTTGTTAGTAAATGATAATTTTGAATATACTGATCAAGCTCAAACGTTTAATATTCCTGATGATATCACTATTCATAATGCATATTTTGTTGTTGATGCATATTGTACAGATGGAGAAGTCATTAGGTATAAGAGTAATGCTCCAATAGGAATAATCCCTGCTTCGACAACTATTTCATATAATGAAGGAAACAATTTTATTGCACATCCATTCCCGGCAAATCCCTTTGATGTAACTGAGATACTTTCTGATGCAAGTTTGTTTATGTTTACGTCAGATGAATGGCAAGAAACTGAAGAAATAGCTTTTGGTAATGCTTATTATTTAAATTCAAATCAAGCATATTCAGCATCTTTTGAAAATAATATCCAGCGGAATGTCTTCAATAAATCAATTTTTAGTGGATGGAATTTTATCCCAAATCCTCATTTAAGACCTTTTAATATTAAAGATCTTGATTTTATTATGAATAACCAAGCTTATTCTTACGGTGAGCTGTATCAACAAGATGTTTTGATGCCAAAAGTAAGAGTTATAAGAGAAGGTTTATATGTGGAAACTGATATGGTTTATCCGGGAGAAGCATTTTTTATATATGCAAATATTAATTCTACCGATAATATGATAGTACAGTTTTTACCTTATAAACAAAATTTACCAATTAATAATTCTCCTTATTATTGGCAGGGTATTTTAACAGCTAAATCATTAGAGACACAGAATATTATGGATGAGATTATCTTATCTTGTGTAAAAGCTGATGCCGAGGATATAATAAGTATTTCCGGTAACCAACCGGAACCAATAGCTTTACCTAATAATATGTCTTTCTTTATGAATGAAAATACTACCTCGGATACAAGATATAATAGATTAAGTACAAATAAGTTATCAACAACAGAAGCTCAGTTTGTTGAATATCCTTTTACTATGGAATTACCAAATTTAGACTCATTTAAATTAACTGCTGATTATCCTGATACAGAATTAAATTATCAAATTGTATTAATTCTTGGAGAGAATGAATATCAATTTACTGAATATACAGAGCATATTATTACACCTCAAGAAACAACTCTTACAGGTTATGTTAGAATAGTCAATGAATTCTTAACCGATGAAACTGATGTTGCTGTAACTCCTTTATCCTTCTCTGTATATCCTAATCCTTTTAATCCTACAACAAATATTTCTTTTAATATTAACAAAGCAACACAAGTTGATGTAGCGATATATAATATAAAAGGTCAAAAAGTAAAAACACTAAATAAAGGTATTTTAGAAAAAGGAAATCATATTTTATCTTGGACAGGTACAGATCATAACAATAAATCTTGTGCATCAGGTATCTATTTTATATCAGTATCTCCTAAGGGATATAGTCGTCAAATTAAGAAAATAAGTTTAATAAAATAAGTATTAGTAATATTAAGAGGCAGGTGTTGAGCCTGCCTCTTTATTATGTTGAAAATTTTGTTATGTGAGCATCCTTGCTTGCACTTTGATTTGTTGTGTAAGTCCCCTTGCTTGCTCTTGTATTTGTTGTGCGAGCATCCTTGCTTGCACGAAAATTAAGTAATCATATTTCAAATATTATTAAACATCAAGCAGGGTGTGTATCGAACAATAACCTTTGCTCTTCTATTCGTTAATATTTTTAGTTAGTAAAAGCTCACCATTTGGATGGAAAAGTTTAATATGTTGTTCATCTTGTTCAGTTATTTTGTAAGCTACTCCATCTTTTTCAGCGAACCAACAATTAGAGTTTTCATCAAATAGTAAGGTCATTTGGTGTTTTTGGGTGTCTGAATCTTTAATATCAAAGCGGTTTTTTGTCATTATTACTTCATAATTTTTGTCTTCAATAGCGTAATAATGAGTTTCGCTTTGTCCTTCTTCCATAGCCATTGGGTTTTTATCTGTCCAGAATTCGATAACGTTTAATAAGATTACATCGCCTAATGTTGCGAGTTCGTAAACGGGAACGATATAGAATATCCACATAACAAAAGATTTGACAAATTTGTTGTCAATGCCTTTGTTAAAATCGTAAACGGAACCTACTAACTTGAATGAGCCAAAGCATCCGCTAATACTGAGGCTTAGCAATGATATGATTAATATTGTCAAAATTGATTTTTTCATTTTGACCTCCTTTAGTTATTTATTAACCATTGGTTAATTTTTATGTTATTTTGTTCAATCCATCTCATAGCGTTTTCATAAGGTTCAGTGCCGAGGGTTTGGTTTAAGTCCATAATAAATTCTAAATCATCTTTTGAAAATTTCATATTAGCTAAAAAATTTGTTATACTTGGAGTATTTTCAATAAATAGACTGTTTGAATAAATGGAGGCATATTCAAATTCTCCAAAACTATTTTTTGGATCAGTTAAAGATTTGATGTTATATCTATGGTAGATATAGTGAGGTCTGATTGATATTACTGCGAAACCACTTGTTTGGTTTAGTGATTTTTCAATGTGTTTAGTGATGTCATCCCAACTCATTTCGTAGAGAGAAAAATCTTTGAGATTATAGTCTTCAATTATATCTTTGCCTAATGAATAGATAGCATTTTGATTATCAGGGATGATTATTTTATTATCAAGTAGATTTGAGTATTTATGGAGTTCTTCAATTGAGTTAAATGGTGCATAGTCAGGTACAGCTATATATAATCCTAAACTATCGTGAATAATGCCTAAATCATGAATTTCATAAGGATATTTTTTAATATATTCTGAATGAGTATTTGGTAGCCATGCAGAAATTGCTATATCTATTTCATTTTTTGCAAGAGTTCTGAACATAGTTGAATCTGCAAGTTTGTATAATTCTACAGAAAGACTTTCTTGTTGATCCAACACTCCTTTAATTACATAAGCTATTGCTGTATCAAAGTTATATTCTGAGTGTCCGATTCTGATGATTGTTGTCGTTTCTTTTTTCTCGCAAGACATTAGTAAGAACAAGCTGATTAATATTATTGAATAAATTATTTTTTTCATTATAAATCCTTAATTATTTATTTATTACTTTCAAGTATAAATAAAAAAATAAAATTGTCAATCTATTTTTGCTCTAATATGTAATCTTTAGTTTTTGCAAGCTTTGAAAGAATTTATACAAGATTTATAGTCGGAATAAGTCTCTACGTAACTTTCTGTTAAATAAAATCTTAGCCACATTTTTTAAAATGGGGAATAGATGAGGAAATATTTTGGGAGACAATCATTTATTTTACGGATTGAAGAGGCTGTCCCAAAATGCAGAAAAGTTCTACAAGCTTCCAGCTTGTAGTTTTATAAAATATTGAATATCTATCACTTATGGTTTTGAGTGCAAGCAAGGATGCTCGCACAACAGTAGTTTTAAGACAGCCTCTCACGCACCCGATTATTTAAGGTTGACACCTATGGTATAAATGATTGATGAGTTGTTTTTTTGTACATCAAGCTTCTGGCTCGATAATGATAATCTCGATCAGGATGATCGAGATATGAATATTGCGTAAGAGAGATTTATATTTTAAAATATCATTATTTTTATTGATAAGAGTATTCTATCCTGTTATATCTAAAAATAAGCATTATATTAAATAAAAATTTTCAACTAAACGCCAAATTGAAAGGAAGCAAGATGAAAAAGGTCATAATGCTGATATTACTTGTTGTGTCATTAAACGCTAAGTCAAATGAGGATATGTCGGAGTATGAACTTAAATGGTATATTATGCAGGAAAGAGCTAAAAGGTTCAAACAAGAAACCGAACCTATGAAGTTAGGATAAATGTATGATAATTTTAATGATATTGTAGTTACTGCAAAAAAGATACAGAACTTATGAAACAGGTTTTTGAACAGGTGAGGGTAATTATATAAATTATTATTATATAATATACTCAAGAATTGTACTTGAAGGTTTTTCAATTCTTTCTTTGATATATTAATTGGTTAAGGCCATGTAACTTTTCTGTAAAATCAATTCTATTATTTCTTAATTCCGAAATTTTTTTAACTAATTCATATGAAGATAAATCTTTATAAATCTTCCTATCAGCATTAAATTCAGCAATTTTCTGAAATGTTTTGTCATTGCCTCTCAAGAAAGTTTTTAGTCCAATTCCTATAAAATCCTTTTTAGCATCAGCAGAAACATCACTCCTTGATAAATCTTCTGCATTAAAAGCTCTGTATTGTTTACCTAAATTATTATAAGGATCTTTCGTTTTTAACATAGTATAATATATAACTGCAAGTTTTCCGGTAGTTGTTGTTATTCCTTTACAATATCCTTTTTTGTGCTTTTTTTCGTCGAAAAAATCTCCTAAATAATTCTTGCTTTTCATTAATGTACAAGTAACGATATTCGGGTAACAAAAAATGGAGACATTCAAAAAAGAATGTCTCCAAGTGAATTGATGAATTATCATAATTTATCAGGAGTTATGAAAAGTTGTTCAAATTGATATTTATTGAGTTTGTACAATGTATGTTGTTCATTATTTCTCATTAGGAGGTATTCAGTATCGCTTAATGAGATTGCTTTTAGCTGTATTTTATCTTCATTCTTAAGATTAATGATGATTTCGTGAGTGGTTTGGTCAAATTTGTCTTTATATTCATCGTATTGATTGTCAACAAAATTACTTGATCTTAAGTTTAATAGAGAGTTTTTAAATGTGGAAAATGTCTTGTTGGAATTTTCTATTGTTTGAACTGAGTCAGCATAACTAAGATTCCAGTATAGCTCATTTTGAATTAGTTCAAATGAGTCTTGATTATTTACTATTGAAATAGAATTAATATCACTTTCGATGATATTTAATATCTTGTCTTCACGCCAAGTTTTGGCAGAAGGGGTAATGACAGATTGTAAGTTATTTATCTGATAGATTTTATTATCATTGTATTTTCTTAGGTAAGCGTAGTTATAGTTATTGCTTTTTCCGTAGAGAACTTTTTGGAGAAGTTTTTGATTTTGTCCGTAGATATTTATTATTGTTCCGGTTGAATCATTGACATTATAGAATGTTTGTCTGTTAATTGATTCAGAAATAGGGATATTAGATGTTTCGACTTTGATAAAGTCATTAAGAAAGCGATTTATTTGGTTATCTTTTACCGGAGCAATGAGAGGTTTTGAAATTTGCCATTTTGAATCAACAAGTTCAATTTTTAAAGTATCGTCTGATGTTAATATATCGAAGGAATGAATGTTTTCAGGAGTGAACTTAAAGAAATTAATTCTTTTTTCAATATTTTCTTTTTTTCTTGAAAACATAAATACTACTACGAGTAAAATTAAAAGGGCTAATAGAGCTATATTTTTCTTATTCATAAGTTTCTTTAATCCTTTTTCTTCTTTGTATTTCTTTTTTGTATCTGATTAATCCATAAACGACCAATAACAGAGAAGGCAAGATAATATTAATAATTTTAATAAAGTTTTTAATGTTTCCAAGCTTCTTTTCCGCAGCTTCGGGAGTTAAATCTTGAACATTTACTAATCTTTCAGCCAGTAAAGGTTTATTAACAACTTCTCTTGAACGTAGAGAAATTAGGTTTTGATTGTTTGAAAGGTAGTCGATAGAGTTCATTAAAAAGTTCATATTACCCGGATTTTTACCTGCACCTTCATTGTCGATGAATTCCATATCAGGGACGAGTATGATCTTAGCGTATTGGGTGGATTCATTATATCCTTCGTGAGAAACTTTTGTTTTATCCTTGAAATAACTGACAAA